>CAMPAF010000230.1 GCA_946631535.1 uncultured Verrucomicrobiota bacterium | reverse complement strand
AAATAGTTGTTTCCAATCATCAGAAGGCTCGGCGGTGAATTACGTAGATGCGCCCACCGGGCGCCCGTCACCGGGCGAAACATTGACGCGCAGAAGCGCCTGTGCTAGAATCCGTCAAAGAGAACGCGTCATCGCAGTTCCGAATCGACATATTTATTAAGGTTTAGCCATGGCTTCTTTTCCTGAAACATCCTTCACTCTTCTCGAAAAGCTAGGACGGCTCGCCCCAGGTCAGGACGAGGCCGCCTGGCAGCGTCTATGGGAACTCTACATGCCGGCGCTCCGTCAGTTCATCGTCTGGAAGGGAGGCGAGCGCAACGCTGACGACATCGTACAGCAGGTGCTGGTCAAACTCGTGGACGTTCTCCGCACCGGCCAGTACAAGGCGGAAAAGGGACGGTTCCACTCCTACCTCGCCATGATGGCGTACAACGAGGTCCACGTCCTCAACAAGACGGCGCTTTCCGACCGCGACCGGTCCGTCTACCGCCAGTTCCGGCAGGAGGAGCGTCCCATCGAGGATGTCGCGAAGGAATTCAACATATCGCGCAACCTGGTGAGCACGATCTGCTCGCGCATCGACAAGCGGATCATCGCCATCGGACGCGAGATGACGAGACTGAACGCAGAGTTCTAGGCCTCGGCGCCGGGGACGGCCGCGCGACCGAGCTCAAACGCCTTGACGTTGATCTCGAGGAGCTTGGCCTTGCGGCCCGTGAAGCTCTCCTCCATCGCCTTGAGCCAAACGGACTTCTTGAACGGCGCGAGCGTGGATAACGCGCCAGCGATCACCATGTTCATCGTGCGCACGTTGCCTATCTCCCTCTCGGCGATAGCGAGCGCGTCGACCACGAGAGCGTCGGGGAAAGCCTTCGCGAGACGCGTCTCGAAATCCGTGACCGGCTGCTGCAGGCCGCTCGACACCGTCACCGGCACCAGATCGACATTGTTCAGCAGCACCTTGCCGTCCTTCGCCAGGAAATGCGCCCAGCGGAGCGCCTCCAAGCGGTCGAACGCCACGAGGATGTCGCTCTGCCCTTCGGGGATGATCGGCGAATGGACCTCCGTGCCGAAGCGCACAGACGAGATCACGCTGCCGCCGCGCTGGGCCATGCCGTGTATCTCGCTCTTCTTCACGTCCATGCCGCTCAGCGCGGCCGTCTTGGCCAAAAGGTCGGCGGTCAGCAGGATGCCCTGCCCGCCCACGCCAACGAGTGAAACATTGATCGTCTTCATTCCGCCCTCTCGACTGTGAGTTCCGGATCCAGCTCCTGAAGCTTGGCCTCGATGCCCTGCTTGAGCGTCAGCATGGCGTACGGACAGCTGCCGCAGTGCCCCACGAGCTTGAGCGTGACGACCTTGCCTTCCATCTTCACGAACTCCAGATCGCCTCCGTCGTTCTGCAGCATGGGGCGAAGCGCGTCGAGCATCGCCTTGACCTGTTCTTCGAGATTCATTTCATGACTCCAATCTGTGAAAGAGCGCACATTATACCACAAAACGGCCGATGCGGCGTCAGTAGATCTTGTTCTCGCAACCCTTCGCGAGGCGCTGGATGTTAGACTTGTGCTTCCAGATGGCGAACGCCGCCACGAACGCCACGAGGATGCACTGCGGCAGGTTGTCCATGCCTGGATTCCCGAGGATAGGGAACCACACCGACACCAGCAGGAAGGCCGCCGCGAGGATCGAGCCGAGCGAGATGTAGTGCGAAATCCACACAGTCACCACGAATATACCGAACGCAGTCAACACGAGCCACGGCAAGAGCGCCACGAGCATCCCGAACCCGGTGGCGATCCCCTTCCCGCCCTTGAACCTCATGAAGCACGTCCACATGTGCCCCGCCACCGTCATCACGCCCACCGCGAGCGGCAGGTACGCGAGCGCCGTGTCGGACGAACCGTCCGCTATGGCCTTCGCGCCTAGCGTGGGCAGGAGCCCCTTCAGGAAGTCGCAGAAGAAGGCGAGGAACCCCCACTTGTGCCCGACGGTACGGTATACGTTCGTGGCGCCGATGTTCTTGGACCCGACGGTCCGCACGTCAACGCCACGCATCTTCCCGATCAGGAAACCGAACGGGATCGAGCCGACAAGATATGCCGCCAAAATCGATAGCACGTAAATGAGCGTCGTATTCATGATACAAAGTATATCCGTTCGCGCCGCGCGTGTCAAACCGCCGCGACTAGCCGTCCGCGCCACTGCTCCAAGCGCTCGGGCGTGTCGCACTCCACGAGCAGGCGCAGCAGCGGCTCGGTGTTGGACTGCCGCACGGACACCCACCCCTCGGCGTACTCGAGCCTGTAGCCGTCGATGTCGCTGCGCCCGGTCTCTACGCCCAGCCCCTTCGCCGCCTCCAGCACGCGCGCGATCGCAGCCTCCTTGTCCTCCACCTTGAAGTTCATCTCGCCCGAGTTAGCGTACTTGCGCGCGACAGGCGCGAGGAACTCAGAGACCTTCATTCCCGCCGCCTTCGCCCGCGCGAAGGCCACCAGCAGGCGCAACGCCGCCAGCTCGCCGGAATCGCAGTGGAAGAAGTCGCGGAAATAGTAGTGGCCCGCCAGCTCGCCGCCGCAGATCGCGCCCGTCTCGCGCAGCAGCACCTTCGCGAACGCGTGCCCGACCTTCCCCATCACCGGCGTGAAGCCTTCCGCGCGGAGCGCCTCGATCGCCGCGCGGCTCGTGCGCACGTCGTGGATCGCCACGCCGCGCTCGGGATACGTGGCGGCGAGCGCCGGAATCAGGTAGTCGGGCTGGATGAAGTCGCCGTTCTCGTCCACGAACATGCAGCGGTCGGCGTCGCCGTCGAAGATCACTCCGCAGTCGAGACCGTTCTCGCGCACGGCGGCGGACAGCTGCTCGCGCGCATCGGCGAGCAGCGGATTCGGAGAATGGTGCGGGAAGTTCCCGTCCGGCACGTCGTTCAAGTAGAGCGCTTCTGGACCGAAGAGGTCGTGCGCGAGGATGCCAGCCATGCCGTCGGAGCAGTCCACTGCGAAGCGCAGGCCCGCAAATCCGCCGCCCGCGTGCGCCTTAAGCCAGGCGATGTACTTTTCCTTGAATCCCTTGAGGTCTTTAACGTCCTTAAGGTCGTTAGGGTCTTTAAGGTCCTTAGGGGCGTTAGGGTCTTTAGAGTCATTAGCGACCTTAACATCCTTAATGACCTTAGCACCGACGAGCCGCTCGACCTCGGCGAGGCCGGAGGAATAGCCAACTGGCAGCGCGCCGCGCTTCGACACCTTCAGCCCGTTGTCCGAAGGCGGGTTGTGCGAGGCGGTCACCTGCACCGAACCGTCGAAGTCGCCCTGCGCCGTGGCGAAGTAGACCATCGGGGTGGTCGCCGGTCCCAGGTCCGTCACCTCCGCACCGGACGCCTGCAGCCCCGCCACGAGCGCGTCGCGCACATCGGAAGAAGTGATGCGGCAGTCTCGCCCGACAAGCCAGCGACGTCCGCCAACCACCTTCGGAAGCGCCTCGCCCACACGCCTGACCGTAGCGAGGTCGAAGTCCTTGCCGAACGTCCCTCGCATGTCGTAAGCCTTGAAGAATCCCATCCTCTACCTCCTTGCTGTTCAGCCTTGCGTTTCCTGATTCGCCGCCGGTTTCCCCAGCATGGCGCGGATGTTCTCCTCCGTCACCGGAGAGACAACCCCAAACTCGGTTATGATGCCCTTGATGTACTTCGCGGGCGTCACGTCAAAAGCCGGATTGTACACGTCCACGCCGTCCGGTGCCGTCTGCCTGCCGAAGCCGCACGTGACCTCCTCGGGCTTGCGCTGCTCGATCGGGATGGCATCTCCCGTCGCCAAAGCCAGGTCAAACGTGCTCTTCGGCGCCGCGACGTAGAACGGGATTCCATGCAGATGGGCAAGGCACGCCACGCCGTACGTGCCGATCTTGTTCGCCGTGTCGCCGTTGGCCGCGATCCGGTCCGCGCCGACGACCACGGCCTGCACCTTGCCCTCGCGCATGACCTGGGCCGCCATGGAATCGCAGATCACCGTCACCGGGATTTCCCTCTGGAGCATCTCCCACGCGGTTAGGCGCGCCCCTTGCAGAAGCGGACGGGTTTCGTCCGCGTAGACGTGGATGTTCTTCCCCGCCTCGTGCGCGCAGGCGAAGACCGCCAGCGCCGTTCCGTACTCCGACGTTGCAAGCCCGCCCGCGTTGCAGTGCGTCAACACGCCCGCCCCGTCAGGGATCAGCGGCTCGCCGGATTTCCCGATCGCGTGGCAGATCCTGCGGTCCTCCTCGTGAATCGCCCTTGCCTCCGCCAGCATCCTGGCTGCGACTTCGCGCGCCGAGAATGTCCCCGTCTCGTCCATCAAGCGACGCGTCTCCCCGGCCACTTTCCTCATGCGGTCTAGCGCCCAGAACAGGTTCACCGCTGTGGGCCGGCTGCCGGCAAGATACGTAGCGACTTCGTCCAGACGCTTGAAGAACGCAGCCTCGTCGGTCTCGTCCAGCACGCTCTGCAAGCCGATGCAGACGCCGTATGCGGCCGCGATGCCGATCGCCGGCGCACCGCGAACGCGCAGCGAGTGGATCGCCTCCCACACGCCTTCCAGGTTCCCGCCGGAAAACCCCAACGTCTTGAACTGCGTCGGGAGGAGCGTCTGGTCGATCATCTCCAGCGTTCCTTCCGCTTCGCCTTTCCAGCTGAGGGTCTCGATCTGCATGTTTCCTTTTGTGCCGTTAGCAGAAAACCCCAGCATCTACTGGGGTTTCATGAATGGTGGTGGGGCAAGGATTCGAACCTTGGAAGGCGTAAGCCAGCAGATTTACAGTCTGCCCTCGTTGACCGCTTGAGTATCCCACCGGTTGCCTCGCGCCGCCCGCGCGGAACCGCGAGGAGCAGTCCGTTTGGTGCTCGGGGCGGGACTCGAACCCGCAAGGATCTCTCCACATGCACCTCAAG
>CAMPAF010000229.1 GCA_946631535.1 uncultured Verrucomicrobiota bacterium | reverse complement strand
ATAGTTGTTTCCAATCATCAGAAGGCTCGGCGATGAATTACGCAGATGCGCCCCTGTTTTGCCACCGTCCGCGCGCGCATGCGGCAAGCTGCCGGACGAGGCGCAGCCTATGCGCCGTTTAGGCGGCTCTCGCTTGACCGTAATCCACGCCATCAAGGAATATGCTATACTTTCCCGCATGAAGAACAAGATGCTGTTAGTGGGGCTCTGCGGCGTGGCGCTGTGCGCCGGCGCGGCGGAGCGTGGAATATTCGGCCTGTACGGCGACACGCCAGACGCCAAGCACGCCTGGGCGGTGCACGACCTCAACCGTCCATACCCCAAGCAGGTGGAGACACCTGAGGGCAAGCCGCCGTCCGACGCGATCGTCCTCTTCGACGGCACGCAGAAGAGCGTGGACGAGAACTGGTGCGACCCGAACGGCAAGCCAACGAAGTGGCGCGTGAAGGACGGCACGTTCGTCTGCACGCCGCGCTCCGGCATGGCCTGCACTCGCCGGTCGTTCGGCGACGCGCAGTTCCACGTGGAATGGCTCAGCCCGCTCGAGGACGCGAAGCGGCACGGCCAGCTGGGAGGCAACTCCGGCGTGTTTCCGATGGGCAAGTACGAGATCCAGATCCTCAACTCCTACGATCCCGACCCCAACGCCAAGGTCGAGCGCAACTACCCCGACGGCATAGCCGGCTCCGCCTACGCCGAGAATCCGCCGCTCGTCAACGCCTCCCGCCCGGCCGGCGTGTGGCAGAGCTACGACATCGTCTTCCACCAGCCCATCTGGAAGGACGGCAAGATCCTGCACCCCGGCACCGTCACCGTGTTCCTCAACGGCGTGCTCGTGCAGGACGCCTGGGAACTCGAGGGCATGAGCACGCACCGCGTGCGCAAGCCCCTGGTCCAGCACGAGACGAAACTCCCATGGAAGCTACAGGACCACGGCGACCCCGTCCCATTCCGGAACATCTGGATCCGCGAGATCCCCTCGCGCTGGGACAACACCACGCACTCGCTCATGTCCGCCAAGGAAGAGGAAGTTGCGGCGTTGCGCGAGAAGACGGCCGCCGCGCTCTTCGCGAACGTCGATCCCTCGAAGCCGGATCCGAAGAACGTCAACGGCGCGCTCGAGGTCCTCTCCTACTCCAAGAAGCCCGAGTACGTGTCCGCCGCGAAGAAGCTCTGCGCCGGCTACGAGGCTCGCCTGAAGTCGCTCTCTGGCAAGGACCTCGACGCCGAACGCACCTTCGTTGTCGGCACGCTCAATGGCTTCAACGTCCTCGTGCGCAACAACGTCGTCGCTCCAGGCGACTTCACGCTCTACGCCACGCTCAAGAACATCGCCGACAGCCGGAAGTGGCCGGTGCGCTGACACAATGGAACTGCCGCTCATCATCCGCACGACCCCCGAGCTCGAGGAAGCGTGCGCACGCGCACGCGCGGCCGGAACGGTCGCGCTGGACACCGAGTTTGTCTGGACGCGCACCTACCGTCCCCGCCTCGGACTGGTCCAGATCGGCACTTCCGGCGAATGCTGGGGCCTCGACTGCCTGCAGGGACTCGATCCGGCCGCGCTTGGCGAACTGATCGCGGACGGTTCCGTCGTCAAGATCCTCCACGACGCGCATCAGGACCTGGAGATCCTCTGGCACTACACCGGCGCGAAGCCGCAGAACGTGTTCGACACGCGATGCGCCGCCGGGTTCGCCGGGTTCGCCTCGACCATCGGTCTGCAGAAGCTTCTGCAGGATGCCGTCGGCGTCGGCCTCGCTAAGACCGAGACGTGCACCGACTGGACGCAGCGCCCGCTCACGGACGCGCAGGTGCGCTATGCGCTCGACGACGTGCGCTACCTTGCCGAGTTGCGGAAAGAACTCGTCTCCCGCGCCGAAGGGCTCGGCACGCGCGACTGGCAGGCGGAGGAGCAGGGCAAGTACGGCAACCCCGACTGGTATGCGGATCCCGACCCGCAGAACGCATGGCTGCGCATCAAGACCGGACGCGCCAGGTTTGAGTCCCGCGACTTCGCCGTCCTCCGCGCCGTCGCCGCGGTGCGCGAGGCGGCAGCACAGGAATGGAACCTGCCGCGCAACTGGCTCGGCGACGACCAGTCGCTCGTCGACATGGCCCTAAAGGGACGCGTCGGCTTCTTCCGCCACCGCCTGCACGGCGGCCAGCGGGACGCCGTCTCCATGCGGTACGACGCCGCGATCAAGGAGGCGCGCAAGCTGACGCCGGAAGAATGTCCGTCCGACCCTCGCCAGCACTATCTCCGCGAGGTCACGGAGGCCGCGGACGCCGCGTTGGAGTGGCTGCGGACACGCGCCGAAGAGATCCATGTGGACGCGCCTCTAATCGCGAGCCGCGGCACCGTGACCGCCTTCATCGACAACCCTGACGACGAATCCAACCCGCTGGCCTCCGGCTGGCGCTACGACGCCGTCGGCCGCGAGATGCTTGAGCGGTTTTCTGTCTAGCCGCGTCACTCTATTCCCTTGACGGTGAAGGCCGACGTCGCCGTCACCCCTTCCGCCGTGGCGCAAGTGACAGTGTGCTCGCCAAGCTCGGGCGTCCACACGAACGGAGCGTCGCCGCGTGTCTCGCCTAGCGGACGTCCGTCGATGAACCACCACAGGCGCCCGTCCGCCGTGTTGCCGGCCACCGTGCACACAACCCGCTGCTGGTCGATGCCCGGCACGAGGTGGAACTCGGCGCCGTCCGCAGGCTTCACTATCGCCAGCTGCGCCGCCTTCCTCGCCGTTCCCGCAAAGGCCGCGAGGAAGGCGTCCTGCCTAGTCTCCACCTTGCCGTCGATTCCGCGCCTGTGCATGCCGCAAGGAGCGGTGGATGAACGTCCGCGGAGCGCGCGCCCCTCTTCCGTCTCTGGGCATTCTGGCGCGGCAGGCAGCCCGCTCTTCGCGCAAATGCGCCGGACGACCACCTCGTCAGACGGCGGGTACCACGGTCCGTTGTTCGCCGGATAGAGTCCGCGCGCCAGCTCCCATGCGGATGGCGCCGCCGCGAGCGCGCCGACGACCGTCGTGTCGCCGAACCCGCCCTCCTTGTGTCCGCACCACACGCCCACCACGTACTCGGGATTCCACATGACGGTCCAGGCGTCGCGGTATGCGGCCGAAGTGCCGGTCTTCCACGCGAAGCGGGACGCCCTCACGTCCGCCGAATGGCCCAGCGCCGTGGACGCGCGTTCCTCGCCCGAGAGGATGTCCGTCACGAGCGCGCATGCGCCCGCGGAAAACACGCGTAGCGGCGAACGGTTCGTGGCGGCCTCAACCTCCCTCGCGAGCGCGCAAGGCTCGATCCACGTACCGCCGCGCGCCAGGCAGCCGTATGCGCCTACCAGCTCAAGGAGCGACACCTCCACGTTGCCGATCGCCATGCCGAGGCCGAAGGTTGCGTCGGCGTCCGAAAGATGGTGAAGTCCGAGGCTCCTCAGGAGAGTGCCGAAGCGCTGCACGCCCGTCCGCTGCAGCAGCTGCACGAACGGCAGGTTGAGGGAGAGCACGAGCGCGTCGGAGAGCTTCACCACGCCGCGGTACGACGCGTCGAAGTTGGCGGGCGCGTAGCCACGGTACGCCTTCGGCACGTCCGCAAGGCGCTCCTCCGGCGTCACGAGCCCGCAGTCGAACGCGAGCGCCGCGAGGAACGGCTTGAGCGTAGAGCCCGCAGGGCGCGGCGCGAGCGCGGTGTTCACCTGCCCAGCCTTGGCGTCGAAGTAGTCGCCCGAGCACGCCAGCGCGCGCACGGCACCCGTCCGCACGTCCATCACCACTGCGGCAGCCGCGACGCCGCCGGCCGACGCGGTCTCGACGATCTGCCGCGCACGCGCCTGCATGTCGGCGTCCAGCGTAGTCCGTTCGTCGCCCCGTGCGATCCCTGCGCGCTCGGCGCGCCGCTGCGCCCAGTCGCAGAAGAACGGCTCGCTGAACGGACGCGGACCGCGCCGTATCTCCGGCATGGCGGCTCGGGCGGCTGCATGCTGGCTCGCGTCTACCATGCCGAGAGCGAGCATCCGCCCCAGCACGTACTCTCGCCGCTTCAGCGCTCGGTCGAGATGGCGGTCCGGGCGAAACCGCGAGGGACACTGCACCATGCCTGCGAGAAGCGCCGCCTCCCCGATGCCGAGGTCCTTCGCGCGCTTGCCGAACCAGCCGTTCGCCGCCGCCTCCACGCCCACGAGGTTCGACCCGAACGGCGCGCGGTTTAGGTACTGGGACACGATCCACATCTTGTCGCGCGCACGTTCGGTCTGCATCGCACGGAACGCCTCCACGTACTTCCAGGCGAGCGTGCGCGGATGCGGCAGGATGAGCCGCGTCGCCTGCATCGTGATGGTGGATGCGCCAGAGACGCGCCGGAGAGACGTGACGTTCTGCACGCATGCCCGCAGGACGCTGGGCACGTTCACGCCCCAGTGGTCGTAGAAGCGGCGATCCTCCGACGCGACGAGAGCCTTGACGATCCAGTCGTCCGGCGACGCGCGGTAGTATGGGCGGCAGTCGGTGTCGGCCGCGCCAAGCGAGACGCGCAGCACCGTCCCGGCGTCGTCGCGCAGCACGAGTCCGCCGGGATAGTCGTTCGCCATCTCGAGGTGCGGATCTATCAGCAGCCACGAGGCGGCGAAGACCAGCATGCCGCATGCGGCAAGCGCGCACGCGGCGCGGAACGCACGGGACCGTAGCATGCCAGCCCGTCAGACCTTCGGGAGCTTGGCGAAGCTGGCGGCCAGCTCTTCGTCCGAGGGGATGTAGTCGCCCATCTCGCGGTCGTTGTACTTCTGGTAGGCCACCATGTCGAAGTACCCCGTTCCGGTGAGGCCGAAGAGGATCGTCTCCGCCTTGCCCTCTTCCTTGCAGCGCAACGCCTCGTCGATCGCCACGCGGATGGCGTGGCTCGACTCCGGCGCGGGCAGGATGCCCTCCACGCGCGCGAA
>CAMPAF010000228.1 GCA_946631535.1 uncultured Verrucomicrobiota bacterium | reverse complement strand
GGGTCGCGCGGCAGCGTCAGCACGCTGCGCAGCGTGCGGAACACGTCCGTCTGCCCGTGCGCCGTCAGGCGGCCCAGCCACTTGTCCGCATGCTCCAGCGTCTCGGCCGTCACTTCCTTCCATGCGGCCTCGGGAAACGCGTACGAGAACTTGTCGCGGAATGCCACCACGTTGAACCTGTCGCCGGTGTTCAGCAGGCGCAACGCCTTGGACACCGCATCGCGGCACTTTCTCAGGCGGTCGTTCGCGATGGAACCTGACGCGTCGAGCATGAACACTATGTCCTTCGACACCACCGGCAGCGGCTTCTCGGCGCGAGACGACACGACTATACGGAAATACTTGAACTTCGGATGCTCTGGATCGATCCAGGATCCAAGTCCCACGCGCACGTGCTGGTCGAACGGCTCGCCCACCGGCACCTGCTCGTCGCGGAGGACACGCACGGCCTCCTTCTCCTTCACCACCTTGCTCTCGTCCACCCGCGCGTTCGGCGGCGGCGCGGGCGGCGACGGAGCGGCGACTGGCTTCTCCTTCTTCTTGTCCTTGCCGGCACTTTCCTGCGACTTCTTGTCCGCCTCGGACACGGCCATCAGCGATGGCGCGCCAAGACCGAACGACGATCCGCCGCCGCCATCCGATGTCCCGCCGATCTTCGGAGGAACTGGCGCAAGGTGCGCAAGGGCCGCGTTTCCGCCGCCGACACCTCCCAAGCCCTTCGTGGAAAGAAGCGGAGCGTCGGTCACAGGCGCGCCTGACACCCCAGCGCCGCCCGAAGACAGCAGCTCGAACGCCGGAGTTATGTCGGACGCATGCGCAACGCGCTCTACCTTCGGAATCACCAGGCGCGGCAACGCAGCCTCCTCGTCCGGCACCTTCGGCAGCTCTATCGCCATGATCTCCTGCCTCGGCTTCCATTCCGCAGCTGCCACTGGCGTCGGTTCCGGCGGCGCCTCTACGCGCGGGGCAGCCTCCGAGACGGGCGTAGGCATATCCGGCACAACGGTCTTCGCTGTCGCGTCCGCCAGCCGATCCACGCGATCCTCCGGCTTCTCCGCGTCCGGCGCCGGAGGCGGCGGCGGCGATGGCATCTCGGTCAGCAATGGATCCTTAGCCATCTTCTCGACATGCATCACCGGCATGTCCTTCGTCCAGTGCCTGTCGCTCTTCATGGACTCCGGCAGCGGCGCAAAGGCGCAGTCGGCAAGGCCGATCATCATCCCGACATGGGCGACGGCGGACAAAAGGATCGCAACGATGATCAGCGCGTTCAGACCATCGTCCACACCTGCAGACACCTTGTCGAAATCAGGATTCATCTTGCTGGTTCCAGAAAAGTTTGTCCTATTCTACCAAAAAACGGCACGCTGCGCGATGCAGAACTCTCCTTGGTGCTCCATAGCCAGATCCTGAAGATTTGTCCAATTGCCTTGTCATTCCTATGTCTCTAGGATACCAGCCGTCACTCTTTCCGGTACTGCGCGGAGACGTCGCGCGGATCGTTGATGTTGCCGCAGTCGGCATCCTTGATGTAGCCCTTGCCGTCGGGCGCGCCGACTTCGATCAGGCAGTTCGTGGAGCCGTTGTCCCGGAACACCACCGTGGGGCTCTGCACCTTGGCGTTGAACTTCCCGACCGACGAGAAGCCGACATGGCGCATTCCCGGTTTCGACAAGTACCAATAGCAGAAGCACTTGTCCAGAACGCCCCCGCCGCGCGGACCGAACTTGAAGCCCGTGCAGAACTGGTCGCTGTAGCAGAAATCCATCCAGTTGTGGCCGGCGTTGATCTCGAATCCGATGGTGCTGTCGTAGAATCCCTTGTCCTTCTTCATCGCGACGAGCGGATGGATGTCGCGGAGGCAGTTGCCGCCGCTGTTGACCACCACGCCCCTCCTCACGGCGTAGATGCGCATGTTCGCGAGCGTGTTGTCGTAGCCGTCGATCAGCACGCCGATAGAGTTCGTCGCGTTGTTGCCCACGATGTTGACGTTGCGGATGTCGGAGTCCGACGAGCCGCTGTTCGCGCCGCGCTTGATGTGGAGGCCAACGAGCACGCCCTTCATCGAACAGTCCGCGACGAGCGTCTCGCGTCCGCCGTCGATGGAGACGCCTTTCGCCACGCCGCTGCCGTCAATGATGCCGCCCTTGAGCCAGTACCAGCTACCGGGAAGCCAGATGTTGTTGGCCGGGTGGATGCCGCCGAGGCGCACCATGGCCTCCGCGCTCGTCCAGCCTGGCGCGGCCTTGAACTTCGCGTAGGTCGAGAGGCGCAGGGCCACGCTCTTCTCCGGGTGTGCGGGCGTGCAGATCGGCTTGTCGAGGAGGTAGGTGCCGTCCGGGAAGAAGATCTCCCGGTTGGGGTTGGCGTCGATCAGCCGCTGGATCGCGTCCGAACACGGCACTGTTCCGTCACCCGCGATGCCTGCGGCGGACACCACATCGCCTGCTGCAACCGCAGACGCAAGAAACAACCCGACGACACCCAACGCCGCCTTCCATTTGATCATTCGACTCATGCTATCATTCCTTTCGCGGGAATATGATACCACATTGCCGCCCAATGCGGAAGCCGCCCTCCCGCTGAGCTCGACGCCTAGCGCCCCATGCCGCCGCGGATGGCGCGCGCGACGAGCGCGAGCGAAGTCGGCACCGCCACTATGAGTACGAACGCGAGCGCGCCGAGCGTCCCCTCAGCCAGCACCTGCCACGGAACCACGAAGTAGTGCGGCAGGCCAGGCCACATTGAGCCGGTCTTGATGGCGAACAGCCACCCCACGAACGCCCCGACAGGCAGTCCGAACACGATTCCCCACGCGGCCGTTCGCAATGCGCCGCGCGCGAGCCGCGCGGTCAGCTGGCCACGCGTGGCGCCAACGGCGCGAAGGACAGCGAACTCGCGCTTGGCAGCGTCGGCATCCGCCACGAGCATGGCGACAAACCCGAACGCGAGCACGAGAAGAAACACGAACGGCACGCGCGCCGCCTGCCCGATGAGGTCCGAGCCATGCGCCAGCGTCCCGTCCGCGATCTCGTCGCGCGCGTGCAGGCGCACAGTCGACTCCACGGGATTGCCTAGCGCGTCCGCGATCGACTTCTCCACCTCGCGCCCCGCAGGGAACACGCCCTTCTCCGCCAGGAACTTCGGCTCGTACTCCACCCACAGGTGCGTCATGGGCACCATCTCGGCCGGCCGCGCATCGAGCGACTCGATGGTGTCGAGCGACACGAACACCGGACCGTCCGTCATCACGGGCATCCTGTTCATGCCGCGCACGAGCCCGCGGCTCGTCACCATGTGCCAGTTGAGGTCCACCACGCCGACGACCGGCAGCTCGACGGGCGTCTTCGGCCCGCGCCCGCCCATAGCCACGCGCAGCTTGTCGCCCTTGTGCAGCTTCCGCGCGCGCGACATCATCTCCGTGATCACGCAGGCATCCGAAGAGAGGATCGCCTTCTCGCACTCCTCGTGCGCCCCCTCCAGGAAACGGAATTCCGGCAGCCATTCCGCCGCCAGGAAGAGCGCGTTGCGGCAAGGCCTGCCGGGACCGCCGGGACGACCGGGACCTCCGCGGGAGGGTCGCGCTCCTGCGCGACCGCCGCCTGGCATCTCCATCGGTTCCTCCGGATAGAAGTTCAGCTGGAGCGGGTAAAGCTCGGAGATGCGCTTCACTCCCGGAAGGCTCCGCAGCCTATCAACGTCGAAGGCGCTTGCGCCGTCCGGCAGGATCGACACGATCGCGTCCGGCCACTCTGGAGACGGCACGAACGCGCGCATCAGCGATGCGCCCCACACCTCCACAGCAACGAACGCTGCGAACCCGCACGCGAACGCGATCGCCATGCCGCGCCGGCGCCGGCGCGGACGCTCTTCGCAGGCGTCGAGCGGACGCACCGCCAAGGCAGGCCACAGCGCGAACAGCACCGCCACGAACGCCACCACGAGCGCGAGCGCGCACACCACGAGGATCGTCACGCAGTCGATGGACGGCCCAGTAGGGAACGCCACTGGATCGGCCGCCACGTATATCGCGAGCGCGCCCAACGCGATACCGCAGCCAACAAGCAGTCCGACTATCGTGGCCGCGAGCGACTCCGCCGTCACGAGGCGCACCACGCCGCCGCGCGTGAGGCCGACCGTGCGCAAGATGGCGAGCGAACGCCTGTTCGCCTCCACGGATAGCAGCAGCGAGTTTACGAGCAGGCAGAGCGCCAGAAGGATGGCCCCTGCAAGGAGAAGCGGCCTCGCATAGTCCATCCGCCGCTGCTCATCGCCAGTGAATCCGCGCACCACGGATTCCGAAGTCGGCGTCAGCAGCTCGCCAGCCGGCTTAAGGTCTTTAAGGTCCTTAACGTCTTTAAGGTCCTTAACGTCCTTAAAGTCCTTAACGTCTTTAACGTCTTTAAGGTCCTTAACGTCTTTAAGGTCCTTGTATAAGGCCAAGGTGCCACGCGGCTCGTCTGCGAAAGCGTCGAACGCCGCCCTGTTCACGAACACCCCAGGCCACCCCATCGGCAGCGTTGCGTCGTCCAGGTAACCGACCACCTTCGCCGTCATCGTCCCCTTCATCCCCACGAACTTCACGGCGCTTCCCAACGGTGGCGGCTTCCCCCGTCCAAACCGCACGAGCGTGTTGCGCGTGCAGACCATCTCGAAGGCCGAGGCGTCGGCATCCACCCAGCGTCCCTCCGCAAGCTTAGTGCAGCCGTATGGGCTTTCCGCCGGGGCAAGGGCAAGGACGGCCCGCATGGGCGGACCCTGAAGCACACGCCCGCCAGGGCGCAGGTCTATCGTCGCGCCAATCAATGGCAAGGTCAAGTCGGCCTTAAGGCCATTAAGGTGTTTAAGGTATTTAAAGTCCTTTGCTTCCTTAACGACTTTAGACTCCTTAACGACCTTAGACTCCTTAACGACCTTAGACTCCTTAAACCCCTTAGACCCATTAGACTCCTTAA
>CAMPAF010000227.1 GCA_946631535.1 uncultured Verrucomicrobiota bacterium | reverse complement strand
CTGCGCGCCCGTGTCGACGGTCACGGTGGCCGACTTGCTGAACTGGGCGATGTGGTCGGCGGCGGACGGATAGCCGCTCCCCTTGTCCCAGTTGTTGGGCGTGGACCACTTGCCGTCGCCGGCCGTGCCGGTCCACGTGTAGACCGTGTCGGCGAACGCCGCGCAGGCGAAGGCCAGGGCGAACAACAGAAGGCAACTCACTTTTTTCATGTTTTTTCTCCGTGGTGTTCCTTGTCGACAATCAACCACGGGAGATTATATCAAAACTTCGGTGAAAAAATGTACGCGAAAATAAAAATACAGAATCCCGTACGTCGTGTTTCTAGGCCTCACTGGGTGCGAATTTTCTGATGACCTCGCAGTCCGCTGCCGGATAGTTGCCGGGATCGACGCACTCCATCACGATGCCGGCCGCGCCGCACCGCACGGCGATCTCCATCAGGCGGCGGATCGCCTCCGGCGGACTTATCCCCGCCCACTTCGCGAGCTGCTCGTACGACGGCTGGTTCTTCGAAAAGTTGTAGGCGCGGATCGGGAAGTACACCTTGCACCGCCCGTTCACGTACTGCATGACATGGCGGAAGATGCGCTCGGTGGAGCCGAACGGGTCTTTCTCGTCCGCGCTGATGGACACCACGGCGAGTCCGTCCACCAGCCCGTCGTCCACCACCTTCCGCCATTCGAATCCGCACCCGGCGTAGTTCCAGTCGGGGTCGTCCTGGATGCGCACGTTGCCGATGGTGATGACAAACGGCACGTCGCGTCCCGTCGCGCGGATCTCCTCGCGGATCGCGCGGTAGTAGGCGTAGTGTCCGCGCGCGGCGACCTCCAGCCAGCGCGGGTCGTGAAAATCCGCCGGCGCCGACTCGCCCGGATGCCGCCGCGCCCATTCCTCAAGGTTCGGCTTCACGTAGTCGTCGCGCGGACCGTATCCGCCGTTGCGCGTGGTGTCGAGGTAGATAATCTGCGCGCCGCGCGCGAGTATCTCGCGCACGATCGCCCGCCGATGCGCAATCACCTCCGGGTACGCGAAGGACGCATGGTGCATCCCCATCTTGCCGTCCGCCAACCGACACCAGTACTGCGGATGGTCGAGCGTCCAGCTGTCGAGGCTCCAGTAGCGCCCGCCATGCGCGTCCTCCTGCAGCAGATGCGCCCCCGCGCACTTCACCTGCGGCAGGTCGGCGCACAGACCGAACACCGTCCGCAGCGCGTCCGGCGCGCACCGCTGGTAACGCACCCAGCCGCGCACGGGCAGCGTGAGCGGCACGCGGCGCTTGTCCAGCGGCGTCTCGATGGTCGCCAGGTCCACCGCCTCGCTCGCATAACGCGGAACGGAGCCGGAATGCGTGCGCCAGAGAATCGTGTCCGCACCCGTCTCCAGCACCCGTTCCAGGACCTTGCGCATCCCGTCCGTGGTTTCCGTGTCCATCTCCGGCGCGTAGTCGAAACCGTCCACGAGCGCGATCTTCTCGAACGCGCACGCCCCGGCCGCCAAGACAAGGAACAGAAAAGTCGTCCAGCTCTTCATTTCGTCACCTCCCGACGATAGACCTTTCCGTCACGGTCATAGATGATCGACTTCCCGTCCGGCGTGAACGACGGATTGCGCCCGTCGGCGATCCGTTGCGTCACGACGCCCTCGGACGGCATCACGTAGACGCCCCAGCCCGCATCGCCGTCGCGGAAGCCCGTGTAGGCGATCAGCGTCCCGTCCGGACTCCACGCCGGCGCGTACGCCGCCTCATAGAGCGAGGTGAGGTGCGTGCGTTGTTCGGGATGGTCGAGCGTCGAGACGACAAGCCGCCACGTTTCGCGAAACTTCGCAAGCTCGGCGCGGAGAAGCAATTTGCCATCGGGCGAAACGCGCGGTTGGCTGCAGGCGGAATTGCTTTGCGGCAACACGCAGACCGTGCGCTGCACGCCGCGTCCATCCAGCGACAAGGCGGCAATGCCCGCGCGGCTGATCGCATTGGGATCCGCCGCCGCCTGGAAGGCGGCTTTCCCAGTTAGATCCGCTACGTGGTCGCACGAAAAGTAGACGGTCTGGCCGTCCGGCGCGAACGAGGCCGCGTAGGCCCGCTGGCGTCCGTGCGTGAGTTGCCGCCGCTCGCCGTCCTTCCACAGCCACAGGTTCCAGCCCGTCTCGTCGTTCCGCGCGGCGAAACCGGTCTTCGTCTCGTTGCCGTAGGTGTAGAGCACGCTTCCGTCGGGCCCCCACGCCGGATGGCACGCCTGACCTTCCGCAGGCGAAATCGTTGTCTCTTGTCCGGTCGCCAAGTTACGCACGAACACGGCGTACCGTTCATTTGTTCGTCGCTGAAACAGCAGTTTCCCATGAACAAGCGACGCCTCCTCTCCGGCACAAACGACTTCCTCATTCCCAACCTTCACAAGCCGTCCCAGCGCCAGCGGCGCATCGGCCTCCTCCGCAAAGCACTCCGCGAACCGCTCGAAGAGACGCCCGAGCGCCCAGAACGCGAAAGGCCGCGTATGCTTCGACATCCCCTCCGTCTCGCCGCGCACCTCCGTGTATTCGTGGGCGATGTGGCGTTTGGACAGCAGTTCGTGCAGGTCGCGGTTCGGCTTCAGGAAAAAGTCCTCGGTCCCCACGATGGAGAAGAGGCGCAACGCGCCCGGCTTCAGCCGCTCGGCCTCGGCAAGGACGGAGAACGACCGCCAGCGCGCCTCGTTGTCCGCGTAAGGCCCTAGAAGCCGCACGAGTTCCTTTCGGTTGGCGGCGGCGCAAATGTCCACGCCGCCCATCACGTTTCCGACGATACCGAACACATCCGCATGGCGCATGCCGAGGCGCATCGCGCCCTGTCCGCCCATCGAATGGCCCGCGACCGCCCGCCTCTGGCGCTGCGGCAACGTGCGGAATTCGGCGTCGACCCACGGCACGAGCTCGTTCACCACGAACGTCTCGCGCCGCACCTTCGGCAACAGCGGGGAGTCCATCCACCAGTCGAGCTTTCCGTCGGGAACGACGGCGATGAAGCGCCATTTGTCGATGCCGTCCAAGAGGAACGGCTGGAGGTAGGTGGTGTGGTCGTTGCCCGCGCCGTGGAGCAGATAGACGACGGGATAGCGCGAGATGCCGCCCGCTGCATACGACGCCGGCGTCACCACGCTCACCTTCACCGTCTCGCCCATCGCCGCGCTCGGCACGTCGAACGTCTTCACGTCCGCGCCGTTCGCCGCGAGAATGACCAGCGCCGCGAAGGCGCACAGCACGCAGATTCGCATCACACGCATGTCATTTCCCCATTGACGCGCATGGCTACATGTCGGACATCGACAATGCCAAAAATGACGGCTTGACTTTCCGCCACTCGCCCGTCGTCCGCTGGAATGCCGCGAACTTGTCTGCGACGGCCTCCAAGTCGATTTTCACGCCCTGGCGCTTCACCTCGCATACGGCGTATGTTCCGGTCAACTCGTTCTCCGCCAGCAGGTCCAGCTCGTTTTCCCCCTTTCGGTTCCACCACGCGCCAATTCGCGTCCATTTCCCCGACTCGGCGAATTTTCGCCTGAAATACTCCTCAAGCGCACGTCCGCTCAGAACCGGATAGTCCCGCCGGACGATCTCGCGCAACTGCTCGTACCCCTTCAGCTCAAGCACGTAGCTGTAACGGTACATGAACCGGAACCAGAACACGAGGAAGTTGTCGTTCAGTTCGTATCGCGCCGTCTTCGCGGCGGTTTTGGCGAACAAGGGCTGGTGCTTTCGGATCAACGCATAGTCGTCCTCGAGCCGCGCGAGATAGCCGCCCACCTGGCGGCCAACCGTCTGCTCGATCTCGTTCCGGGAGGTCTTGCCGCGCGCAATCGCGCACAGCACGGAAAAATAGACCCCGTATTCCTTGTCGAACTCGTCGACGAGCACGGCCCTTCCCTCGTCCAGGAAGAGGGAATTCGCGCGTATGATCTCCTTGATCATGGCTTCGCGCGTCCAGCTCTTCGAGTCGACCAGAAGCTCCACGTACTTGGCGACGCCGCCTGTGAACGTCCAGAGCGCGAGCAGGTCCTCGGCCCGGTAGCCGGGATGGTAGACTGACAAGATCTCCTTCAAGACGTCCGTGGCGAACGGCTCCACGACCATGAAGGATGTCTCGCGCCCGTAGAGCGCCGCGCGCTTGTTCCGGAAGAGCTTGACCATCAGCGTGTTCACGCTGCCCGTGACGATCAGGTTGATGCGCGCGCGCCCCTTGTGGAGGTCCCATATCTTCTGGATGGACGAGAATATGCCGACGTTGATTTTCCGAAACTCCTGGAACTCGTCGATCACGACATTGAGGTGGCGCGTCGCGGCGAGCTTCATGAGGGCGCCGAACACCTCCTCGAACCGCTCCGGGACGCCGAGCACGACATCCCCGAGCTTCGCGTTGATCTCCCGCGAGAACGTCTCGCAGAGATCCTTCTCGCTCTTCCTCTCGACGAAGAGATAGACATACGTCTCCCCCTCCAGCGACTTCACGACAAGCGACGTCTTGCCGACCCGCCTGCGTCCCGTCACGACGGTGAACTGCGCGACCTCCTCGCTGCGTGCGCGAATCTCTTTCAGGTCGGCAAGCTCTCGCTTCCGGTCGAAAAATCTCATGGCAGATGCATCCTCCTGTCTATAGCAACCACGGTTACCGCAACCGAAGTTGCTATAGTATAGCACATCCCCTCCGCGCCGTCCACTGAGCTCTCTCGGCGGAAACAGGAGATTGTTTATCAGATTGGCGCAACCGCGTCAATCGGGAATTGAAGGCTATTTTGCGTCGAGCAGGAGGATGTCCTCTGGGGAGAGGTCGTAAATCGAAGAAGTGCGGTACGCACCACCCCAGGCCGTGCAGTGCGAGTTGAGGTGACCGCGCTTGCGCTCGCCCGTGCGGTACTTGCTCCAGCGCGTCTGGAAGTATGCCTCGTTCTTCGCGCCGGGCGGACGCTCCAGCGCGAGCCACATCTTGCGCTTCTCGGTGGGGAAGCCCTGCGTGCC
>CAMPAF010000226.1 GCA_946631535.1 uncultured Verrucomicrobiota bacterium | reverse complement strand
TATCAAATCCCCCCGCACCGCGCAAGGGGGTCTTGAAAAAAAAGTGAAAAAAGTTGAGGGCGGCCTACTTCCGGACCACCGACTGCCCTTCCCGAGAGTCCTTCACGAGCCACCCGGCGGCGGCGATCTCGTCGCGCAGACGGTCGCTCTCCGCCCAGTCCTTCGCCTTCCGCGCCTCGGCGCGACGGTCCAGCAGCGCCTGGATTTCCGCAGGGATCTCCGCCTTCTCGGCCTTGCCGAAGAAGATGATGCCCAGCACCTCGTCCATGCGGCGGAACACGGGAAGCACCGGTCCGCCGCCATGCGCGTTCGTGTCACGCACCAGGCCGAAGAGGGCAGCGAAAGCCTTGGGGATGTTGAGGTCGTCGTTGACCGCCTCCGCGAAATCGTCCAGGTGCTTCTGCGCCCAATCCGGCACCTCGCCCTCGGTGGCGGTCCCCACGCAACGGTCGATACGCTCCAGCGACTTGCGGGCGTCCTCGAGCGCGCTGAACGCGAAGTTGAGGCCCTGGCGATAGTGCGCGTTGATGAGCACGTAGCGGATCTCGCGTCCGCTCCAGCCCTTCTCCAGCAGGTCGCGAAGCGTGAAGAAGTTGCCGAGGCTCTTCGACATCTTCTCGCCGTTCACGCGCAGGTGCGCGCAGTGCATCCACGTCTTCACGAACTCCTTGCCCGTGGCGGCCTCCGCCTGGGCGATCTCGTTCTCGTGGTGCGGGAAGAGGTTGTCGATGCCGCCCGTGTGCAGGTCGAAAGTCTCGCCTAGGTACTTCATGGACATCGCCGAGCACTCGATGTGCCAGCCCGGACGCCCACGCCCCCAAGGCGAGTCCCAGCCGACGGGACCATCGCTCTCCTCCCACGCCTTCCAGAGCGCAAAGTCGCCCACGTTCTCCTTGTCGTACTCGTCCGCCGCGCAGCGCGCGCCCGTTCGCTGGTGGTCGAAGTCGATGTGCGCGAGCTTGCCGTAGCCGGGGAACTTCGTGACGGCGAAGTAGACGCTGCCGTCGTCGCTCTTGTACGCGACCCCCTTCTCGACAAGCTTCTCGACGAGCGCGATCATCTCGGGGATGTGGTCGGTGGCGGCCGGATAGACTTCCGCCGGCTGTACGTTGAGCTTCTTCAGGTCGGCGAAGAACGCGTCCTTGTAGGTCTTCGTGTAGTCGGTGAGCGGCACGCCGGCGGCGTTCGCGCCGCGGATCGTCTTGTCGTCCACGTCCGTGAGGTTCATCACCTGCCGGATCTTCATGCCGTTGAACTGGACCACGCGGCGCAGGATGTCCTCGAACGTGTACGCGCGGAAGTTGCCGATGTGGGCGAAATTGTAGACCGTAGGCCCGCACGTGTAGAGGCGGATGGTGTTGTCCGCGAGCGGCTCAAGCGGCTCGACGCGGCGGGACAGCGAGTTGTAGACCTTCATTTCCATGGCGGATATTCTACTATAACCAGCCCCCCGCCGTCAAAGCCCTACTCCCACTCGATCGTGGCCGGAGGCTTGGAGGAGATGTCGTACACGACGCGGTTGATGCCGCGCACCTCGTTGATGATGCGGTTGGACATCCGCGCGAGAGTCTCGTAGGGGATGCGCGTCCAGTCCGCCGTCATCGCGTCGATGGAGTTCACGCTGCGGATCGCGCACGTGTACTCGTACGTGCGCTGGTCGCCCATCACGCCCACGCTCCGCACCGGCAGCAGCACGGCGAAGGTCTGCCAGATGGTCTTGTAGCCCGGCAGCTTGCGGATCTCCTCCTGCACGCGCACGTCCGCCTGCTGGAGGAGCTCCACCTTCTCCTTCGTCACCTCGCCGAGGATGCGCACGCCGAGTCCGGGGCCGGGGAACGGCTGGCGGTCCAGGAGCTCGTCCGCCATGCCGAGCACGCGGCCGACGGCGCGCACCTCGTCCTTGAACAGCTCCTTCAGCGGCTCCACGAGCTCGAACTTGAGGTCGGGCGGCAGGCCGCCCACGTTGTGGTGGCTCTTGATGGTGTGCGACGGTCCCTTGCGCGGGCTGCGGCTCTCGATCACGTCGGGGTAGATGGTCCCCTGCCCTAGGTAGCGGCAATCCTTGAACCGGCGCGCCTCCTCGGCGAAGACGTCGATGAAGAGCTTGCCGATGATCTTGCGCTTCGCCTCCGGCTCGTCCACGCCCTTCAAGGCCGCGTAGAAGCGGTCCGCCGCCCGCACCACGGTGAGGTCGAGGCCGAGGTTCTTCTTGAACATCTCCTCCACCTGCTCCGCCTCGCGCCAGCGCAGGAGGCCGTTGTCCACGAAGATGCAGTGGAGGCGCTTGCCGATCGCCTTGTTGAGGAGGACGGCCACCACGGACGAGTCCACGCCGCCGGAAAGGCCCAGCACCACCTCGTCGTTCCCGATCTGCTCGCGCATCCGCGCGACGGTGTCCTCCACCCACGTGGTGAGCTTCCAGTCCTTCCTGCAGCCGCAGATGCCGAACACGAAGTTCTTCAGGATGTCGGTGCCGTACTGCGTGTGCACCACCTCGGGGTGGAACTGGAGCGCGTAGAAGCGGCGCGAGTTGTCGAACATCGCGGCGAACGGGCACGTGGCCGAGACGGCCCCGCGCTCGAACGATGCGGGGATCGCCTCCACGCGGTCGCCGTGGCTCATCCACACCGTGATCGTGCCAGGAATGCCGTCGAAGAGCGGGTTGCCGGGCTTCACCTCGATCGGCATCTTGCCGTACTCGCGCTCCACGCCCGGCACCACGCGCCCGCCGAGCTTGTGACTCATGAGCTGCATGCCGTAGCAGATGCCGAGGACGGGAATACCCATCTCGAAGAGCGCGGGGTCGCACGTGGGCGCGCCCTCCTCGAACACGCTGTTCGGTCCGCCCGAGAGGATGATGCCGGCCGGCGGATTCGCCGCCAGCTCCGCCGCCGTCGTGTCGCAACGGATGATCTCCGAGTACACCTCCTGCTCGCGGATGCGCCGCGCGATGAGCTGCGTGTACTGCGAGCCGTAGTCGAGGATCGCGATCCATTGGTTGCGCCGAGACAAAGTCTGTGTTTCCATGGGCGGATATTCTACCAAATCCCTCCGCCCCGCGCCAACCGCCTTCACGCTCTCGCGGTAGGGGCACGCGTCCCGCGTGACCACAACTGGAGGGTCGCGCTCTGTCGCGACCGCAAGGTGTGGTGGGGCGAGCCCTCCGGGTGAGCCGCCGCGGCTCGGCGGGACGCCTCGCCCCACCAACTGAATCAATTACGCGCCCAGTTCGCGCGCTATTTGACGAACCCTTGGACGGGGCGAACAGACTGACCGTAGTTGCGGAAGTAGTAGCTCGTGCCGTGGCGGCCCAAATTGAAGCCGAGGTCCCACGCCTCGGAGTCGCTGAAGTCCGAGTGCGGGACGGACGCCCAGTAGGCGCCAGTCGAACCTTCATGGCTGAGCAACGCCTCGAGGCCATAGCCGGCACAGGGAAGGAAGATGCTGGCGGAAGCATACTTCTCTCTGCCGCGGACAACATACCCATTCACGCCGTTCATTGTCGTCCAGGTCCAGTCGCACTTGTTGCAGAGGTCTTTCAGTTCCTGCTTCGTCGGCATGCGCCATTCCCCACCCCAATACACTTGCGCCGCGTCATGCTTCGTGGTCAGCACACTATCTTCTCTAATTCTAATCCCAAATAACTTTTCTAACAGCTTTTCAAGCAAAGATTTTCTTTCTTCACCCCCAACAACCCACCCTTCACTCGTCAAGGCGGACAGTTTTTTGCCACAAGTTGGCGTATGTTTCTCATCGAACCTAAAGTCCGATGAGGAACCGTCGCTCGCCACCCAGGCATTGCCATCATGCTTGTAACCGACCGTGTCTCCCCAACAGAAGTAGAAACCGTAATCTTCAGGCTTCTCCGCGCCGATGTTCGTGTCGGCCCAGTAGGGGCCATCCTCCCAGAGCTGGACTTTCTGGTGGGTCGAGTTGACGCTTTTCAAGCATGCCTGCATTTTGTCATTTTCTCCGCCGCGCGCAACCGGTTGCACGTCTTCGACCGGAGAATCGGCGCGGAGCGAGCGCAGCATCGCCGCGCGGTCCGCGCCCACGCCCGTCCACAGCTCGAACGACTTCGCGCCCTGCCCCACGAGGAACTCGAGCCCGTCCGTCGCGTCCGCGCCAGCCGCCTTCGCGGCGGCGGCCGTGGGCGGCAGCGTGGCCGTCGGCACGATGTCCAGCACGAACTGCCCCGGATGGAACGCCTCGGGCGGTAGCGCGCTCGGCTCGCCCGGATGGAGGCCGAGCGGCGTGGCGTTCACCACGATCTCCGCCTGCGCGGCGGCGGCAGGCCATGCGGACTTGTCCGTGAGCGTCGTCACCTGCGTGCCGGTGCCGAGGGCGTTCAGCTTCTCGGCGAGCGAACTCACGCGCGCGGCGTCGAGGTCCGCCAGGATGAGCGTCGCCGCCTTCTCGTGGCAGCACACGCCCGCGAGCGCGCCGCCCGCGCCCCCGCAGCCGACGATGAACACCTTCTTGCCGCCGAGGACGTGCCCGTGCGCGCGCAAGACGTCAACGAAGCCGATCACGTCCGTGTTGTACCCCGTGATCGTGCCGTCCTTCTCGAACTTCAGCGTGTTGCACGCGCCGTAGCGCGCCACGCTCTCGTCCACGTGGTCGAGGAGCGGGATCACGGCCAGCTTGTGCGGCACGGTGACGTTCAGTCCCGCGTACCCTTCCTTCTGCTTCTCGCGCACGAAGCGCTCCACGTCCTCCGGCGCGACGTCGAACTTTTCGTATGTTCCGTCAAAGCCGACCGCCTTGAAGTTTGCCTCATGCATCTTTGGCGAGAGGCTGTGCGCCACCGGATGTCCGATCACTGCGAATTTCATCTTCATTCCTTCCGTTTCCGCGCGCCGTCCTAGGCGGCGGATGCGCGATGATTATAGCAAACCGGACGCATCTGCGAAAGATGCCACGCATCGCGGATCAGGGCTGACGCGCTAAAAACTTCCGTAAGGGGTCTTTGAAGAGGGAAACGGGAT
>CAMPAF010000225.1 GCA_946631535.1 uncultured Verrucomicrobiota bacterium | reverse complement strand
CGTTGTTGTACTTGTAGGGCGCGAGCTGCACGAGGAAGTACGGGAAGTCGCCCTGGCCCCACTCGCGGCGCCAGCCGCGCACGAGCGACACCGTCTTGTCGGTGTAGACGGCGCCGTCACGCATGTTGTGGCAGCCCTGATACCAGATGGCGCCCTTGATGGCGAACGGCACGAGGCCCGCCACCATGCCGTTCCAGAGCACGGTCGGCACGTCTTGCGGACGGTTCCACTTGCCGAAGTTCTGCAGCATCCAGAGGTCGTCCGGGTGTCCGGCCGGAGTCCACGGCTCGATGCCTGTCCCGCCCCACGAGGAGTTGATGAGGCCAACGGGCACATTCAGCGTCTTGTGCAGGGTTTCGCCGAAGAAGAACGCCACCGCGCTCTGCGGCGGGATCGTCTGGGGCGTCGTCACCTCCCACACGGCCTCCACGTCGTCGAGGGGTTCAAGGGAGATCTTGTGCGCCACGTTGAAGTGGCGGATGAGCGGCCAGTTCGCGGCGGCCACTTCCTTCTGCCAGTCCTTCACCTTGCGCCGCGAGCTCATCGTGAATTCCATGTTGCTCTGCCCCGAGCAGAACCACACCTCGCCCACGACCACGTTCTTGAACACGAGCGCGTTCTCGCCCGCCACATGGAACTCGGCGCCCTCGGCGCACGCCTTCAGCGGCGCGAGCGCGGTCTTCCAGCGTCCCTGCGCGTCGGCCGTGGCCGTCACCGTCTGCCCGGCGAACGACACGGTCACCTTCTCGCCCGGCGCGGCCTTGCCCCACACGGGCACGCGCTGCCCCTGCTGGAGCACCATGTTGTCCCCGAAAACGTGCGGCATCGTCACCGCCGCCGCACACTCGACCGCCACAAACAACGCGGCCGCCACTGTCAGCAGAATCTTCTTCATCAGTTTTTTCCTTTCAGTGTTACGACAATTCTACCATCCCCTCGCCCCGCCGTAAAGCGCGAAACAACGCCATGCGAACGTTCGGGAGGGTTGCGCTCCCGCGCGACCTTACAATACGAAGTCGTCGATCCAATACTTCGCGCCGTTGTTGGCGAGGCTCTGGAAACCGATCCAGCGGAGTTCGCGGAAGCCCTTGTGCATCGGATTGCCCGTGAAGACGCGCGGCGCGGACTCGCCCGGCAGCGTGACCGAGACCGTATAGACGTGTTCCCGCCTTTCCGCGCCCAGCTCGAACTCCAGCTCCACCTTGAACCATGCGTCGAACGGAACCTGAATAAGTTGTCGCCCGCGCGCGCGTAACCAGCCGTCGGCGGACACGTCGATCTTCGGACCTGGGGTCAACGCCCAGCGGCAATACTCCTCCCGTACCTCGAACTCGGGCCGCGCACCCTTCTCCAGCCTGAGCGCGAACGAGATCCTGCACGGCCCCGGCTTCGTGCGCGACACGTCGAGGTACATGTGGGGCGGCCAGTCGGGCAGGGCGTCGACCACCTCAAGCGAACGTGCGCCGTGCGCCGCGACCTTGTCGGTGACGTGGATGTACTTGACGCCGTCCTTGGGATGGAGTTTCCAGTTCGGCCAGCACGTCCCGACGGGAACGCTCTCCGAATCCTCCGCGACGGGAAAGGAAAGTCTCTCCGGGGCGGGGAAGAACACGGCGGGAACGGGCTTCGCGACGGCCGCGAACCTGCTCGGCGCGCGCCGTCCGCAACCCTCGATCGAGAACGGCACGAAGCCGATCGACCGGACCGCCGCCTCATCCCGAATGCGGAAGTCGCGCGCGGGCGGATCCGCGAAGCCGGGGTCGCGCGACGTGAAGCCCCGAACGCGGTCCGGAAGCGGCGCGCCGCCGCACCAGGCGATGTTGCTGGCGTACGTCATGGCGCGTTCGTCGGGCTGCACGGCGATCAATTTCTCTGGATCGTCGCAAAGGACGACGTTGCGCGCGAACAGCGATGCGCAGGACGGCGCCGGCGCGCGCGACGGGTTGCTCAGCTGGTAGCGCGGCCCGTACGCGAAGACGTTGTTCTCCACGCGGTTCGAGGCCGAGATGCGCGCGCAGAAGAAGTTGCAGTCGTCGCAGTCGTGCACCACATTGTTCGTGACGGTCACGAACGCCGTGCCGGAGTCGAAGTACACGCCGAACCCGCAGTTGCGCGAGCGCGTCACGTGGTGGATGTGGTTGTAGCGCTCCACGGTGCCGGGCTGCGCGCCGAGGAGGTATATGCCGCCCATGTCCGAAAGGACGTGCTGCCCGATGTCGTAGATGTGGTTCCACTCGATCACGTTGTCGCGCGCCGTGGTCACGATGGCCCAGTTCCAGCCCACCGACACGCCCGAATAGTAGAGCCTGCGTATCGTGTTGTGCGCGATCCGCGTGCCGGCGCCGTGTCCCACCCACACGCCCACGCCGGCGGGATCCACGCGTCCGCCCTCCTCCACGAGGCACTCCTCCACCGTGCAGTCGCGGGAGAGAACCGGCTTGCGCGCCTTCTCCCACCCGTCGCCGATGCGCACGCCGCCGGCGCCGAGGTCGAAGAACTCGCAGCCCACGGCGGCGCAGCGTTCCGAGCCGCGCGTGAACACCGCGCCGTACGCGCCCGTGTGCGCCACGGCGCAGTTTTCGAGGCGCACGCCGCGCGCGCCTTCGACGTGTACCGCGCCCGGCTGGTCGGCTGCCGCCTGCGCCACGTGGTTGCCGCCCTCCTGCACGCCGAAGTCGGCGTACGCGAACGTGACACCGCGGAACACGACGTCCTCGGCGCCGTCGATGCGGACGGCGTGTCGGTGCCAGGCGGCGACGGTCTCGCAGGCGCCAGGCGTCTCGCCGGGCATCGGCACGTAGATGATCTCGCCCTTCGCGGAGTCAAGATACCAGTCGCCGTGCGCGCCGAGCGCGGTACGCACGTTGTCGAAGCGGTACCAGCGGTCGTTGTTCATCGCCTCGTAGTCGCGCGTGAGATGGGCCGAGTCGAGCGTGACGCGGCGGAGCTCCGGCTCCCACGCGGCGACCTTCGCGCGCGTGATCGACCAGATGTGGAACACGCACACCTCCATGTCAGGATTCTCCCCCGCCGGGAACTCGCCCTTCCGGCAGATGAACCGTTCACGCCCCGTGGCGGGGTCCGCCCCGCCGGCGGTTTCCACGAAGTAGTAGCCCTCGCGCGGCAGGAACGGACGCGTCCGGCGCTGCCCGTCCACGTAAAACTGCGCGAACCGCGCGCCGGCCGGCACGCGTGCGTGCCACCAGCCCTTCGCGTCGACCGTCCAGCCCGCGATCCGCCGTCCGGCGCTCACGACGGGCGACGCCCCGGGGGCGGCCTCGAAGACGAGGTGGCGGTCCGCCGCTGTGAGGACGAACGGCTCGGCGGTTTCGTACGTGCCGTCGGCCAGCACGATCCGCGCGCCGCCGGCGGCGCGTGCGCGCGCGGCGGCGTCGGACAGCGTCCGGAGCGGCGAGGCTGCGGTGCCCGCCCCCGCGTCATCGCCCTTCGGCGACACATAGATCTCTCCCGCCACGGCATTCCACGCGGCGGCGCAGGCCCAAGCAATCAAAGCACACTTTCCCATGCCGCAAGTATAGCATAATACGGCGTTGACGTTCGGAGATACCGTACGGTTGCAGGCTTCACGCGCCAAGTCGGTGGGCGAGGGCGTTGATGTAGTCGTCTGTCATGCCGACGACGAAATCAAGCACCGCGTGCGCCCACCACGCGAGGGTCTCGTGCTGGTGGGACTCGTAGTAGGTGCGGTCCCACGCGAGCTGCACGAGGTGGCGGACGATGGCCGGCAGCTCGTCGAACGACGGGCATCTCTCCACGGTCACCTTCTGGAGGAAGCGCAGGTAGTGCGTGAGGATGAAGTTGAACTGGCTGTACGACCCGATCTCGGCTATGACCTTGCGGTGGTTCGAGAACAGCACCTCGTAACGGCGCTGGATGTCGTCCAGCGACTCCCCTTCAGAACCGGTCAGGCGCGCGCGGAGGTCGCCGTCGAACGTGCCGTCCATGATCTCGTCGTAATGCTCCTCGAACTGCGCGACGAACGCGCGGATGAGATGGTGGATCGCGAGCGCGCGCAGGCGCTGGATCGGCTGGCCACGGTTTGCCTCGTGCAACTCGGACGGAATGGCCTTCAGGAATATCTCCGCCACCTCGCCGTACGGGAGTAGCCCCATCAGCACGGCGTCCTCGAAGTCAGCGATGCGGTAGCAGATGTCGTCCGCCGCCTCCGAGAGGTACGAGAGCGGGTGGCGCATGAACGAGCCGTCGTGGCGCACGAGCCCCAGCTCGTCCCACACAGCGCGGAATATGGTCTCCTCGGACGTGAACGCGGCCATCTTCCGCTGGCCCGCATATCCCTTCGGGAAGTGCGACGCCAGCCGAGGGTACTTCACGAGCGTGCCGAGGGAGGCGGCGGTGAGGCGGAAATAGGATGTGTCGCGCAGGTCGGGGCGCGACATCATCCGGAACGTCTGCGCGTTTCCGTCGAAGAACCGGAAGTCGTTCCACACCGGGTCGTCGCCGAGCTCGTTGGCCAGCTTCTCGGCCCACGCCTGGATGGCGGCCTCGCCGGAATGCCCGTATGGGGGGTTGCCGATGTCGTGCGCGAGGCCGGCAGCCTGCACGGTCCAGCACACGTGGCCGATGCGCTCGGGCGGCAGGTCGCCGCGCTCCACGAGGAAGGAGCCGACCTCGCGCGCCAACGTGTGGCCCACCGATGCCACCTCGATCGAGTGCGTGAGGCGATTGTGCACGTGGTCCACCTCGGAGAACGGATGCACCTGCGTCTTGCGCGCGAGCCGACGGAACGGCGAGGCGAACACGACGCGCTCGTAGTCGATCTCGTACGGCGAGCGGACGTCGGGCCTGTGCGGACCCGACAACTCCACCGCGCCGTCGGCGGCCAGCCGCACGCGCTTGTTCGACAGCAACCTGTCCCATTTCTCCATGCGTGACATCAGCACTGTGTCTCCTTGCGCGAAGATTGTATCACAAATCGGCTTGCCGCCGCAGGAATCTTTCGCTAAAATAGTCGCACATCATGA
>CAMPAF010000224.1 GCA_946631535.1 uncultured Verrucomicrobiota bacterium | reverse complement strand
ACACGCCGTTCGAGTTCGAGCTGACCGAGCTGGTGAAGTGGGGCGAGCCGCAGAAGCTCACGCTCCGCGCGTGGGATGAGGGCAACGTACCCGCCCGCGGCAGCTGGCGGCTCTACGGCAAGCAGGCGTACGGCAACGCGCGCGGCGTGTGGCAGACCGTCTACCTCGAGGCGCGCGGAGGGGAGTACCTCGAGTCGGTGCATTTCACCCCGGATATTGAGAACGGCGCGGTTCACGCCACGATTACGCTGGGCGAGCCTGCGCGGAAGCCGCTCGAGTTCGAGCTGGCGTTCAAGGAGGACGACCGCGCGAACCCGGCGCTTGCGTCGTTCCATCCCGGAAAGCAGTCAGTCAAGATCAAGATCCCGCTTCGCAACGTCAAGCTGTGGGATCTCTCGAACCCCTACCTCTACGAGGTGCGCGCAACGCTGAAGGGCGAAGGGAGCGAGGACGCGGTGTCCACGTACTTCGGCATGCGCAAGGTCGGGGTCGGCAAGCTGCCCGGCACGGACTATCCGTACGTGACGCTCAACGGCAAGCCGATCTACCTGCAGCTGACTCTCGACCAGAGCTACCATCCGGACGGCTTCTACACGTTCCCGTCCGACGAGTTCATGCGGAACGAGATCCTCATCTCAAAGAACCTGGCGCTCTCCGGAAACCGCGTCCACATCAAGGTGGAGGTGCCGCGCAAGCTGTACTGGGCGGACCGCCTCGGCCTGCTGATCATGGCCGACGTGCCGTGCGCGTGGGGTCCCGCTAGCGAGGCGATGTTCGCCGAGCACTGGGCGTGCTTCGAGGACATGGTCAAGCGCGACTTCAACCACCCCTCCGTGTTCTCGTGGGTGCTCTTCAACGAGACATGGGGGCTCTTCGCCGACGGACAGAACTGGGGCCGCGACCGCGCGAAGCGCTATGCGCCCTGGGTGCGCCGCCGCGTGGCGAACGCATACGCGAAGGCCAAGGCGCTCGACCCGACGCGCCTCGTGGAGGACAACTCGCCGTGCAACCACGACCACGTGATCACGGACATCAACACGTGGCACGCCTACAGGCCGGGCTACAAGTGGGAGAGCACCGTCGAGGAGTACTGCAAGATGACGTACCCCGGCTCGACGGGGAACTACGTCGGCGGCTTCGTGCAGGGTAGCGAGCCGATGCTCAACAGCGAGTGCGGCAACGTGTGGGGCTACAAGGGCTCGACTGGAGACTGCGACTGGAGCTGGGACTACCACATGATGATGAACGCGTTCCGCCGCCGCCTGCAGTGCGGCGGATGGCTCTACACCGAGCACCACGACGTAATCAACGAGTGGAACGGCTACGTGCGCTACGACCGCTCGCCGAAGTTCACCGGCATCGAGGAGCTGTTCCCCGGCTCGTCGCTGAAGGACTGGCACGCCGACGCGTTCCTCCCGCTCGACGCGGAGTTGTGCCGCGAGTTCGTGGCGGGCGAGACGTGGACGATGCCCGTCGACATCTCGCTCACGACCGGACGCTTCTCCGGCAAGCGGCTGGCCCTCTCCTACCGCGTGCGGTACTGGAACGCGGCAGGGCGCATGGTGGAGGGCGAGCGCGTGGCGGCAGGCGAGTTCAAGGTGGCGTCGTGGCAGTACGGCCGCCTCGCCGACGTGCCGGTGAAGCTGCCATACGAGACGGCGTGCGGCGCGGTGTGCTTCACGCTTTCCGACGGCGACGAGGAGGTGGCACGGAACTTCGCGTGCTTCGTGACGCGCGGATTGCGGCCGACGAACGCCGTGTCGCTGCCGCCTTCGGCGTTCGTGAAGGCGGAGTGGTCGCAGAAGCAGTGGAACGTGCTTGACGGACTCAAGGCCGACGGCGCCGGAAAGGGCTTCTTCGAATACGAGTTCCCTGGCGTTCCGGCGGACAAGCAGGTGACGTTCCGCGCGGAGGTCTCCGCAAAGCGCCTGAACGCGAAGGACTCGAAGGACATCGACAAGGGCGTGCGCGACCTCGACTGCATGCTGGGCGGCGGCTTCGCCGACCGCTCGAAGAACCCCAACTCCTACCCGATGACGTGCGCGGAGAAGTGGAACGGGACCGTGAAGGTGTACGCGAACGGCGTGTTCGTGAAGTCCGTGGAGCTGCCGGACGATCCTGCCGACCATCGCGGCATCCTCTCCTGGTTCTCGCAGCAGCGCAACGACACGCTGCAGGAGGCGGGCAGCTACGGATATCTCGTGGAGGCGGCGATCCCTGCCGACGCCCTCGCGCAGGGCAAGGACGGCAAGCTGACGATCCGCCTCGAGTCCGAAGGACGCGGGCTCGCGATCTACGGCGCGAAGTTCGGCCGCTTCCCGTTCGATCCGACCGTTTCATTCTGACGGCGAGCTAGGTCATGGCAAGTCATCCTTCCCGATTCTCGATCGCGCTTGCTGCGGCGTTGGTCGCGCTGGCTGCGCAAGCAGGAGACATCTCATTCTCGATGAAGGTGGCGAAGTCCACCGCGCAGCCGCAGAAGACCATCACGTCCGACGAGATGAAGAGCTTCCGCGAGGAGGCGGACAAGCTGGTGTGGCGCGGTCATCCGCTCCTGGGCGATGCGTTCACGGTGACGGCTACGCGCAGGCAGGCCGCCGGCGGAACGGAATGGAACGTCGGCTACGATGGGAACGAGACGGACTGGTTCGTGGAGGAGGTGGCTTTCCCGCAGTGGGCCGTGCCGCGGACGGACCGCACGAAGGTCTTCATCCCGCGCGTCTGCGGAATGGTGGTGAAGCCAGACTGGGGAAGCGCCAAGGCCGGACAGGTCGTCGCGCATCAGGGTCCGGGCTTCGGCGCGCCGCACCTGATCGCCGCGCTCGGCGAGGACGGCCGGTCGTTCTACCTCGACCAGCGCGGCGATGCCCGCCTCTACTCCACGCGCTTCGAGATCACGAAGGGCGCGAAGCCGGACACGTGCGTGCTCAAGAGCGTTTGCGTTCTCCCGCTTACGGAGGAGACGCGCCGCGCCTACCGCGTGCCGTATCCGTCCGTCACGGCCGAGTTCCGCGGCGGCTGGTTCGAGGCGGCGGCGATCCACCGCGACTGGGTGCACGCCCAGGACTGGTACAAGAAGGCGACCGCGCGCGACTTCGCGAAGCTGAGGGACGTCTCGATGTGGATGTGGAACCGCGGGCGGAGCGAGGTGACGGTGCCACCGGCGCTGAAGTTCATGGAGGACACAGGCCTCAAGGTGGCGCTCGACTGGTACTGGTGGCACGGCGTCCCCTACGACACCTACTATCCCAACTTCTGGCCGCCGCGCGAGCCGATCTCCTCGTTCACTAACGGCATTGCCCGCATCCACGCGGCGGGCGGCTACGTGCAGCCCTACACGAACGGCATGCTCTGGGACTGCGACGACGCACAGTGGGCCGAGGGCGGCGACGACAGCACCATCGTGCTGCGCGGCGGCAAGGTGAAGTGCACGATGTTCAACCCGTACACGAAGCAGCGGCAGGCGTGGATGTGCGGCGAGGCGCCGAAGTTCCAGGAACGCATGCGCATGCTCGAGCGCACGGTCCGCGCGACGGGCATGGACGGCGTGTACATGGACATGATCGGACACGCCGCGCACGGCTGCTGCTACAATCCTCGCCACCGCCATCCGAAGGGCGGCGGGCGGCACATGGTGGACGGCTACCGCGCCTACGTGGAGAAGGTTCGCGCCGACAACCCCGGCTTCTACCTCTCCACCGAGGAGCAGGGCGAGGCGTACCTCGATCTCTTCGAGTCGTTCATCTTCGTGCATTCCAGCGCCGAGCGCTTCGGCGTACGGCACGAGCTGGTGCCCGCGTTCCAGGCCGTCTATCACGGCGCGGTCGTGCTGTTCGGCTCGTATGCGACGATCGACGACCAGCCGCCGTGGGACGAGCGGTGGGGCGAGAGCCCGTACGGCGTGGAGACGACGGAATGGGAGAAGAAGTATCCCGACCAGTTTGCGGTGGAGTTCGCGCGCGGCGTCGCGTGGGGACAGCAGCCGACCGTACACAAGTTCCTCCTAGAGCACGCCACGTCGCCGCGCTTCGCCGCCGATTACGCGTTCATGAAGGACACGGCCCGCTTCTACTACGACAACCGCGACCTGCTCTTCGACGGCGAGATGCGCGCGCCGGGCACGCTCACATGCCCCACGCAGCGCGTCGCCTTCCTCCGGCGCGGCTCCTACACGAAGCCGGAAGAGGTGAAGGAGGCCGTTCGTGATGATCTGCCGACCGTGTTCCATTCCGTGTGGCGGTCGAAGGGCGGCCGCACGGCCGCAGTGCTCGTGAACTGGTCGCGGACGGAACAGGCCTACAACCTTGACTCGCCCGACGTCAGATCCTCAGGCGCCATCCCCGCCCGCAGCTGGTTGCTTGTGAAGCCTCGGTGACGCGCAGTTGTGGTATACTGCTGCGCATGGAAAACAATCATGTGATGAAGCTTGCTCTGGCAAGCGGTATTTTCTTCGGGTTGCAGAATTGCGTGCTTGCATCATCGCTCGTCGCGGTGTTCGACGACGCGGTTCCCGGACAGGACCGCGAAGCGAACCGCGCCGTCGTCACCGCGTTGGAGGCGCGCGGGTTCAAGGTGGAGACGCTCGACGTCGCCGGCATGGCGAACCTTTCCACGAACCGCTACGCCGCGTTCGTCGTGCCGTCCTGCGAGGCCATTCCGCGTTCCGTCGCCGCATCGGCGCTCGCGTTCGTCCAGGCCGGCGGCCCCGCCGTGTTCACGGGCGGACCGATGCTCGACAAGGAGGTGTTCCGCCGCGACGGACGCTGGCACACGCGCGAGACGGTCGCGGCTGAACTCGCCCGCGCGCCAATCGGCTTTCGTCCGCCGTGCCTTTCCGACGGCTTCGACGAACGCGCCTGGCATCGGGTACACAACGGGCGCGCACCCGAAGGTAGCTTTTTCCGGCGGGAAGGGGACGGCTTCCATCTTTCGACCGTGCCGCTCATGGGCTGGGACGTGTTCCACTCCCGGCGCGGTATGCGCTTCTTCGGCGACGGCGAGACTATGTTTTCCTTCACCGCGAAGGCGGACGAGACGAACACGGTGCTCTCGGTGGAGTTCGTGGAGTCGGACGGCAGCCGCTGGATCGCGACGGCGCCGATCG
>CAMPAF010000223.1 GCA_946631535.1 uncultured Verrucomicrobiota bacterium | reverse complement strand
CGCCCTTGGTCGCCTTGCGAGCACGAAAACCGATCTTGCGCACGCGCTTGATCTTCGACGGCTGCCACATCATCTTCATCTGTATTGTTCCTTCCTTGGTGAAAAATTCGGTGATATTGTATCAAAAACCGTCCCATCTTTCCACCAATAATCCTAGAAAACGACCCTTCTCAAGATTTTCCCACAAAAACTGTTGCGGGTTGTGTCAGATTCGGGTATGCTATTGGCCTACCTCACCAGTAGGACAGCTCATGGAGAGTTGCCCGCAAGAGTAAGGAGAAAGACCATGAACAACAACATCAAGAGATTCTTCGTGCTGACAATGGCACTCGCGGTTTCCCTCGCGCTCAGCGCACGCCCTGGTCCTGGCGGCGGTCCGCGTGGCGGCTTCGGCGGTCCGCGTCCAATGCACCATGCTCCGCGTCCAATGCCCCACCATCATCATCACCACCATAGAACTGGCGTAGCGATTGGCGCAGGCATCCTGGGAGCCGGTCTCGTGGCCTCGGCCATCTATGATGCCACCCACCCGCGGCCCGTCATCGTCGAGAGCGCCCCCGTGGTCGTGACTCCCGCCGTCCAGCCCGTGGTCGTCACCCCGGCCCCCGTCGTCACGACCGGCCACTACGAGACTCGGGTCCAGAACGTGTGGGTGGAGGGCCGCTACATCGACCAGGCCACCCCGCAAGGCACGATTGTCCGCGTGTGGCAGCCCGGACACTACGAGCAGCAGTCCACGCAGGTGTGGGTCTCGCCCTGACGGCGGCCAGATTCCAAACCCGAAAACAAGCGGCGCGCCGAACATTTGGCGCGCCGTCTGTTTTTCTTCCGGACCGTGGCCACGCGCCTCACCACCACTTCGCGATGAACTCGGCGCGGTCGTCGTCGAGGACGTAGATCGTGCTGCCGGCGCAACCGGCGGCGCGGACGGCGTCCTGCATCTCGGCGAGCTTCGCTGCGTCGGTGCCGGGGCAGGTCCAGGCCGCGAGCCCGATGCCGGGATAGACGCGCCCCGGCGCGATGCTGTTCTGGAGCGCCGCCAGCTCATTCATGTCCTTCCAGCCCTCGCAGCCGTAATCCATGGGGCAGACGTAATCCACCCAGTTCTTTTCGAGCCAGAGCGACGAATCCTGCCCCATTAGGGCCCACTCACGGTATCTCAGCCGTCCTGTGCCCTTGTACCGCTCGGCGTGCTTTTTGTGGAACAGTGTGTTTCGGATCACGGCGGCGGATAGGATGATCTTCGGATTCGTTGCGCGTACGCGGCGCGAGGCCTCCTCCACCGTCTTGGAGACCTGGTCCGTGCGGAAAGCGAGCCATTCTTCCCAGTGGGGGGCGTCCCATCTTGCATCCTCCGGCCACTTCTCCACCTTCTTGCCGAGGCGTTCCTCGAAGAGGCGGCGGCAGCGCGGACAGTAGCAATACCGCGTGTCGCGGAAACGGATGAAGTCCAGATGGATGCCGTCCACGCCGCGTGTTGCGAGTTCGCAGGCGATGTCGGCCATCTTCTTCCGGTTCTCCGGGGCGGAGGGGCAGTACCAATCCTGCGACGTACCGTTCCTTTCGACTTGCAGGAGGCCCGCCGCCCGCTCGCGTTCGACGAGCGCCTTGTCCGCGTACTGGTCCAGGCGCCAGCACACGATCCAGGCGTGCATGCGAATGCCGTGTTTGTGCGCGCCGTCGGTCGCTTGCTTCACGAGATCGCCGAACTTCGCCACGTGCGGCGCGCGCGGGATGACGTCGCTCTCGTAGAACGCCGCGCCCGCCCACGCAGAGAGCATGTAGAGGTCGGTGGCACCGCGGTCCTTCAGTAGCGCGCATGTCTCGTCCCAGTTCTTTTCGCTCGCGAAGAGTCCGCGCGCGTGGCTCCACACGCCGCGATGCTCCTTGGGCGGCACGGAGGCGGGTTTGTCCGTGCGCCACCCCGGATCGGGCTTGCGCACAATCGCCTTGCCCGGCAGAAGCGCGCGGAACACGCCCTCCAGCAGATCGCGTTGCGCGGGCGAGCCGTCTCGGAACCACAGGTAGCTGATGAACACGCCGACGGACGTCGTCACCACGGCGGGTTCGGCACGCTTCGCGCCGCCCTGCTTCGCCCAATACGCCGCCACTTCGCCCGGTCCCGTCAGCGCCACGATCGGTGCAGAGTATTCCACCCAACGCGTGAACGCAGCGTATTTCTCGGCAGGAGGGATCTTGCCCGCCACGGGCAGGATGCCGGCAAGTTCCGGGTCGAGCGCGTCGCGCTGTGTGATTTTTCCCGTCTGTCTCAGCCCCATGATCTCGTCCACGCCCTTCGGCAGACGGCAGGCGACGAGGAGCCGGCCGCCGTCCTTCACGAATGCGCGCAGCTTCTTGAGCGTGGCGGGCGTGACAGTGGCGTTGAAGCCGAGCACCACCGCGTCCGCGGCGGCGCGGAGGTCGTCGGGCAACTTCGCCTCTTCCACCGCGTTCGTCGTCAGCGAGAGGGAGTCCGCCACCTCTCCGAAGTATTTCGCGAATGCCTTCGCCGTCTTGTCGGCCGTTTTCACGGCGGAGCCGCCCGGTATCACCAGCACGTCCACCTTCTCCGCCCGCAGCGCGCCCGCGAGGCAGGTTGCGATCAGCGCGCAAATGAAGCACTTTCTCATCGTTGGATTCCTTTGTCGGATTCACGGCCGGATCAGAAGACGGGGTGGTCGCGGTCGAGGCCGTCGAAGTAGTAGAACGTGTCGCCTTTCGGGCGGATGTCCGTGAGCGTGCCCGTGTAGTGTCGCAGGTTGCGCGGCTTGTAGGGGCGCTTCTCGACCTCCTCGACGTTCACGTCGATGCCGAGCCCGGGCTTGTCGCCGATCAGGAGGCTGCCGTCCTCGTACTTCACGTTCTCGTTCGTGACGAGGTGGCGGAACGAGCCGTCCGTGAGCATCATCTCGTGGATGAGGAAGTTCGGCGTGGTCGCCGCGAGCTGGAGGATGGCCGCGTTCGAGATCGGACCCGACGGGTTGTGGAAGCTCACCGGCACGTGGTTCGCCTCGCACATCGCCGCCACCTTCTTGGAGGTGAGAAGGCCCATGTTATGGAAGATGTCGGGCTGCGCAATGTCCACGCAGTTCTTGCGGAGGACGTCGTTCCACGCGTACATGCCGTAGAACCGTTCGCCCGCCGCGACCGGCACGGCGCTGTGGTCGCGCACCCACGCGAGCGAGTCGTTGTTGTCGGGCACGACCGGCTCCTCCATCAGCATCGGCTTGAACGGCGCGAGCTCCTTTGATGCGGCGACGGCGGTGTAGTGGTTGAAGCGTCCGTGGCACTCGATGAGAATCTCCATCTCCGGTCCCACCGCCTCGCGTACCGCGCCGACCACGGCGACGGCATGGTCCATCTCCGCGCGCGACAATGTCATGTGCGCCTTGCCGAACGGATCCCATTTGAGAGCCTTGATGCCGAGGGCCTTGACCTTCTTCGCGGCGGCGGCGAACTCTTCGGGTTCGCGCGCGCCCACGAACCACGCGTTCGCGTACATCTTCACGCGGTCGCGCATCTTGCCGCCGAGGAGCGCGTGCACCGGCACGTTGTGATACTTGCCAGCGATGTCCCAGCAGGCGATCTCGATTCCGGCGAGCGCGCTCATCATGACCGGGCCGCCCTTCCAGTAGCTGTCGCGGTAAACCTCGAAGAGCATCCGCTCGACCTCGAGCGGATCGCGCCCGATGATCAGCCGCTTGTAGTCGGCCACGCATCCTTCGAGCGACATCTCCTGCGTGCCGAGCGTCGCCTCGCCCCAGCCGTAGAACCCTTCGTCGGTCTCCACCTTGATGAACGCCCAGTTCGTGCGGAACGCGTCGAGCGTGTAGATTTTGATGTCGGTGATTTTCATTGTTTCGCCATCCTACTGTCTATTAGTTCAATTGAACTTTTACAACTTGTAAAAACAACATTCTCCTTCTCGCCGCGCAACCGCGCGGCGGTATTACAACCGCGCACAGTTGTGCGCGGAAGAACGAGAAGTTGTTTGTTAAAGTTGTTCATGTTGTTTTATTTCAAAAAAAAGCCTAACAGCATCGACATGCGCCTTTGCAAGCGCCTTGATGCCTTCGTAATCCTCCGCCGCCACGAGGTCGGGGCGGAAGATCGTGATGCCAGTCCCGACGGCGAGGATGCCGTGCGAGAGGAACTCGGGGATCGTCTGCGGGTTCACGCCGCCCGTCGCCATGAGCGGGATGTGCGGCAGCGGCCCCTTGAGGTTCTGGATGTAGTGGTAGCCGAGGTCGTCCGCCGGAAAGAGCTTCACGATGTCCGCGCCGAGCGCGTACGCGCGCTTGATCTCGGTGGGCGTCATCGCGCCGGGGATGGACGCCATGCCGAGGCGCTTCGTCTCGGCGATCACGTCGGGATCGGAATCGGGGCTCACGATGAACGTGGCGCCGGCCGCGTGCGCGGCGCGCACCTCCTCGACCGTCAGTACCGTGCCCGCGCCAATCGCCATCCGTTCGCCGTACGCCGCCACGAGCGCGGCGATCTTCTCCGCGTTCTCGGCCACGCAGTCGGCGCGCCGGTGGTCGAACGTGGACTCGAACACGGTCACGCCCGCCTCCTCGATCGCCCCGACGGCCTTCAGGAACACGTCCTTCGGCACGCCGCGCGCCAGCACCATCAGGCGCGTCCGCTTCAGCTCTTTGATTGCGTCCATCCTCACTTTTCCTTTATCACGAGCGACTTGTCGGTGATCACTGCGGGCGCGTCGTAGTACGGCACGTCCTCGAACAGCTTGCCCTTGCCTTTGTGCCCCTGCTGCCCGATCATCATGCGGTCGGGGATGCGGTAGATCGCGCCCGTCACGAGGTCGATCCACACGGGCTCCTCCAGCGCTGCGCCGACGTTGAACGAGGCCAGGCGGACCGTGTTGTCGTTCACGGGATGTTTCGAGGCGTCCCAGAACGCGATGAGCGGGATGCCCGTCTCCTTCTGGCGGAACGTGTAGACGACGAGCCCGGGCGCGGTCTCGCCCGGCACCAGCCTGACGGGGAATTTCGCCGGCTCGATCGTGGCGTCGAACAGCGTCGCGACGTTCTGCACGGTGTAGTACGCCGGCTTCACTTTCGTGACCTCCAGCCTGTCGTTGCACTTGACGAGCCCCATGCGCTTCATGAAGC
>CAMPAF010000222.1 GCA_946631535.1 uncultured Verrucomicrobiota bacterium | reverse complement strand
CGAAGAAGGAGATCTCGATGTACATCAACTCGCCGGGCGGCAGCGTCACGGCGGGCTTAGCCATCTACGACACGATGCAGTTCATCTCTTGCCCCGTGGCGACGTACTGCATCGGCCAGGCCGCGTCCATGGGCGCAGTGCTGCTCACCGCCGGCGCGAAGGGCAAGCGCTTCTCACTACCTAACGCGCGCATCATGATCCACCAGCCGTGGGGCGGCGCCGAGGGCAAGGCGAGCGACATCGAGATCACCGCCCGCGAGATCCTCCGCCTCAAGCAGAAACTCAACGAGATTCTCGCCTCCCATTCCGGGAAGGCCGTGGAGGATGTAGTGCGCGACACGGACCGCGACCACTTCATGAGCGCGGACGAGGCGTGCGCGTGGGGACTCATTGACAAGGTCGTCATCCCCAAGGCATAACGGGCGCACCATGGCACGAAAGAACAACTCGAGCACGAACTACCGCTGTTCCTTCTGCGGGCGCAGCCTCTCCGACGGCGCGATAGTCATCCCAGGTCCCGAAGACGCCAACATCTGCAGCGAATGCGCCAAGATGGTGGTGGACATCGCCTCCGAGGCCGAGAAGCAGCTTAACGGAACCCAGACCCAGCCTGCGGCCGAGCCACAGACCAAAGCCAAGGCATTGCCCAAGCTCGGTCCTGTGCCTGCGCCCAAGGAGATAAAGGCGTTCCTCGACAAGTACGTTATCGGCCACGACCAGACGAAAAAGATCCTCTCCGTCGCCGTTCACAACCATTATCGCCGTCTGGAAGTCCAGGAATCGGGGAACGAGGCGTCGGACTTCGCGGACGTGGACATCGAAAAATCCAACATCCTCCTCATCGGTCCCACCGGCTGCGGCAAGACCCTCTTCGCCCGCACGCTCGCCAAGATGCTGAAGGTCCCCTTCGCCATCGGCGACGCCACCACCCTCACAGAGGCCGGCTACGTGGGCGAGGACGTGGAGAACGTGGTACGTTACCTCTGGCAGAACGCGAACGGTGACACCGAACTCGCCAAGCGCGGCATCATCTACATCGACGAGATCGACAAGATCGCCTCGAAGACCGACAACGTCTCCATCACGCGCGACGTCTCCGGCGAGGGCGTGCAGCAGGCGCTCCTCAAGATTCTCGAAGGCACCGTCTGCCGCTTCCCGCCAAAGGGCGGCCGCAAGCATCCCGACCAGGAGTACATCGAGGTGGACACCTCGAACATCCTCTTCATCTGCGGCGGCGCGTTCGTCGGCCTCGACAAGATCATCGCCGAGCGCACCGGCAAGTCCGTAATCGGCTTCGGTCTCCAGGGCGAAGATGGAACCGCACCGCTCCCGCAGGATGCCGAGCCTGCGACGCAGCCTAGGCGATCCCCGCTACAGGACGTTCGCCCCGAGGACCTCGTGAAGTTCGGCCTCATCCCAGAATTCACTGGCCGCTTGCCAGTCATCACCACGATGAGCGACCTTTCCGAGGACGACCTCGTGCGCGTCCTCACAGAACCGAAGAACTGCATCGTGAAGCAGTACCGCAAGCTCCTCTCGCTGGACAACGTCGACCTCGAGTTTGAGCCGGACGCCCTTCGCGCGCTTGCCCGCGACGCGCTCGCACGCAAGACCGGCGCCCGCGGCCTCCGCGCCGCGATGGAGAAGATCATGACCGACATCATGTACAACGTCGCCGGCGGCAAGTCGACGCAGAAGGTCGTCATCACGGCGGCCATGGTCGAAGAAGGCCTGAAATGACTGTCACTCTCCTCAGAGCAAAGCTACACCGCATCCGCGTGACCGAGGCGTGCCTCGACTACACTGGCTCCCTGACCGTCGACCTCGACCTGATGGAGGCGGCCGGGATATTCCCAAACGAGAAGATCCTCTGCGCGAACGTCGAGAACGGCGAGCGCTTCGAGACCTACGCGATTTCCGGCCCGCGCGGCTCGGGCGTCTGCTGCCTGAACGGCGCAGCGGCCCACAAGGGCAAGGTGGGCGACCGGCTCATCGTGATGGCATTCGGGCAGTTCACGCCTGAGGAGGCCGCGAGCCACCAGCCCAAGGTGATATTCCTCGACGAGCAAAACCGCCCGCGAGCCAAGTGACGCGCCGCGTCAGCGCTGGCGCCAGAACAGATACCCGCCGATGCCGAAGAACACTATGTCCGGCAGAACGGCGGCAATCAGCGGCGGACACAGTCCGCGCTTCGCGAAGATCATGAACAGGATCGAAAGTCCGTAGAACGCAAAGAACATTCCAAGCGCCCCGACGATGCCCTTAAACACGCTCTGCCGCCCCGTCGCGACTCCAGCCGGAATCGCGAAGAGCGTTATGATGAGGCATGCGAGCGGCGAGACTATCTTGGAGTAGATGTCGTACTCGTAGTCGCGCCGCGTCTCCGGCGAGATCGCCGGATGCGTCTTCAGGTAGCGCAGCTTGTCTGCAACGGAGCAGAACGCCCATTCCCTGTTCTGGAGCAGAAAGTCGTACGGATCCTCGTTGAAGCCGGGGAACGTGCGTATGGTGAGCTTGTCGAGGTCGGACGCGGGCGGCGGCATCTCTTCGCCCTTCTCGTTCCTGAACGTGACGTTCGGCGAAACGAACAGCCACTGGCCGTCCATGTATTCCACGCGACGCGCCTTGATCTCCATGCTGGGCTTGCCGTCCTTGCCGCGCACGTCCACCGTCACGTCCTCGAGCGCATGCGCGTCGGGCGTCATCACCATCCCGACAGTCCACGTGCGCCCCGCCTCGGAGTTGTGGTAGACGATGCCTTCCGAGCGCTCCATCTTGTCCTCCTCGAACCGGGCGGCACGGAACTGCTTCGCCCACTGGGCGCGGCGCGGAACGTAAGACTCGTTCACCCACGCGACGAACACCGCCATCAGCGCCGCCGCCACAAGGAGCGGCTTCACGATAGCGAAGAACCCGATGCCGCTCGCGCGCATCGCTATAAGCTCGGAGTGGCGGCAGAAGCTCCACATGGTGTACAGCGTCGCGAGCATCAGGCACGCGGGCGCGATCCACTCGAAGTACGGAGCAATGTAGCCGGCCATGTACTCGACCGACTTCTGGAATCCCGGCTTCGCCGCCATCAGGCGGCTGAACGAGCCGAAAAGCTCGAACAGCACGTAGATGGAGATGAAGCCCGTCAGGCAGTATGCCAGCGGCGCGCAGAATTCGCGGAAGACGTATCGGGTGAGGATGCGCATATCGGCAATGGGCTATCGCGCGAGCCAGCCGCCGTCGCAGGCGTACATGAATCCCGTCACGTAGTCGCTCGCCGGCGAGGCGAGGAACACGCAGAGGCCCTTCAGGTCGTCGGGCGTGCCCCAGCGGCCAGCGGGGATGCGGTCGAGGATCGCCTTGTTGCGCTTCTTGTCCTCACGGATCGGGCGCGTGTTCTCCGTGGCGATGTACCCCGGAGCGATCGCGTTCACGCAGATGCCGTGCTTCGAGAGCTCGTTCGCCATCAGCATCGTGAGCGACTTGATGCCGCCTTTCGCCGCCGCGTATCCGGGAATCAAGATGCCACCCTGGAACGAGAGCATCGAGCCGATGTTGATGATCTTGCCGCCCTGGCCCTGCGCGATCATCTGGCGCGCGGTAGCCTGCGAGAGGAAGAACGGGGTGGAGAGGTTGATCGAGATCACGTCGTTCCAGTTCTTGGCCGAGTGCTCCACGAACGGCTGGCGGCGGATGATGCCCGCGTTGTTCACGAGGATGTCCACGCGCCCCAGCGCCTTCACCACCTTCGCGACGATCTTCGGGCTCTCCTTCTCGCCCTTCGAGAGGTCAGCCTTGACGCAGAGGACCTTACGGCCGAGCGCCTTGACCTTGTCCGCAGTCTCGGACATGTCGATCACGTCGACGATCGCAATGTCCGCGCCCGCCTCCGCGAGCCCGAGCGCGTACGCCTGGCCGATGCCCCGGCCCGCGCCCGTAACGATCGCCACCTTGCCGTCCAGCTTGAACTGATCCAGTATCATCTTTTTCTCCTTCCTACCACTTAACCTTCTAACCTTCTAACCATTTAACCTTTTAACCATTTAACCATTTAATCTTTTAACTTCCTACCTGAGGTCCGCCACTGCTATCCCGTCCATGTCGTCAAACACCTGGTTCTCGCCGCCCATCGCCCAGCAGAACGTGTAGGCGCGCGTGCCGACGCCCGCGTGGATCGACCACATCGGGCTCACCACCACATCGTGGTTGTGCATGGCGAGGTGGCGCGTCTCGTCGCCCGCGCCCATGAAGTGGAACACGGCTGCGTCGTCCGCAATGTCGAAGTACATGTACATCTCCGTGCGGCGCTCGTGCGTGTGCGCAGGCATCGTGTTCCAGTTGCTGCCCGGCTCGAGGCGCGTGAAGCCCATCACGAGCTGGCAACTGTCGCACTTGCCTGGGAGGATGAACTGGTGGATCGTCCGCACGTTGCAGTCCTCGACCGTGCCGAGGTGGCGGTGGTTCGCGTCCTCGAACCTGATCAGCTTCGTGGGGAACTCCTTGTGGGCAGGATAGCTCGCGAGATAGAACTCCGCCGGCTTCTTCGCCGACTTTGACGCGAACGTCACCTTCTTCGCGCCCTTGCCGACGTACAGCACGTCGAGCGGACGTAGCGCGTACTTCTTGCCGTCGACTGTCACCGTGCCGTCGCCGCCCACGTTGAGGACGCCCAGCTCGCGGCGCTCGCAGAAGTAGTCGCTCGCGATCTCCTTGCCGGCCGGCATGGACAGGGCCTTCGACGTCGGCACCGCGAAGCCCGCGATCCCGCGCTCCACCTCGCAGTACATGAGGTTAACCTTGCCAGGCTGGTACAGCCTGGTGTTGAGGAAGGCGTCGCGCAGCTCCTGCGTCGTCATGCGCCTGTACTCGTTCTTTCCAACCGTATAGCGTACGTCCATCATCTGTTCCTTTCAGGTGCCTTCATTATACCACGAATCTCTCCCGCCGTGTAGTCCCATGCGGGCGCCGCTCCCGTCACTTCGCCGTCAGCTCGAAGACGGCGGAATCGTAGTCGCCGCGGAGCCGAACCGGCAGGCCCATCGCCGTCAGCGCCTTGCCGCTCAGCGTCTTGCCGTCCACGCGGCAATGCCTGTCCTTGACGACGTTGATCTCCTTCACCTTGTAAGACTTGCCTTCGGCGAGGCCCTGCAGCGCGAGCGGCGGCACGAAGTCGCTCCAGTTGCCGCGCGCGAG
>CAMPAF010000221.1 GCA_946631535.1 uncultured Verrucomicrobiota bacterium | reverse complement strand
GCGCCAAAGGCAAGTTGTTTCAAATAGTTGTTTCCAATCATCAGAAGGCTCGGCGATGAATTACGCAGATGCGCCCGCCTTTGCCTTGCGGATAAGTTTGCAATTGACAGAATGGGGTAGGATTATGTTAAAATGCAAAAGTTCAATTTGGCAGAAGAGTATCAAGCCCATGAAAATGAAGTTTAGCGTTGTCGGAGCACTGGCGGCATGCATGATGTCGGCGGCGCAGGGGGCATCCATTTCCTACCTCAGCGGTTCCGGCGTGACCGACCTTTCGGACGGCACGGCGTGGGACGGCGGCGTTTAGGGTAACACTTCATGCGATCCGACTTCCAGATTCCCCTGACAAGACGAGGGTTCATGCGCGGAGGCCTGGCGGTGCTGGGCGGGTTCGTGCTGCCTACGCGCGCGTTCGCCGCAGGCAAGCCGAACATGCGGCTGGGCGTCGTGAGCGACGTGCACGTATCGAAGGCGTGGAAACAGGAGTTCTACTTCGAGAAGGCGTTGCGGTGGTTCGACGCGCAGGGCGTCGACGCGGTCATGGTGCCGGGCGACATCGCGCATTCCGGCCTGATTTCCGAGCTTGCGAGTTTCGCGTCGGTCTGGGACAAGGTGTTTCCCGGCGACAAGGGCGCGGACGGGCGTCCCGTCGCGAAGCTGTTCGTCACCGGCAACCACGACCTCGACGCGTGGTGGGTGAAGGGCAAGGACGAGTGGCGCGCCGCGAACGTGTTCAGCCACGCCGACAATCCCGCCAAGGTCTGGGAGCGCCTCTTCCACGAGGAGTGGCAACTCATCTGGCACAAGCGCGTGAAGGGGTACGACTTCATCGGTGCGCAGTGGCCCACGAAGGCGACGCAGCCGCCCGTCGAGGCGTGGTTCCGTGAACACGCGCGCGAGCTCGCCGGCGCGAAGCCATTCTTCTACGTCCAGCACGCGCACCCGAAGGGGACGTGCGGCGACGGCAAGACCTCGTATGACCGCGGCGAGTCGACGCGCGCCCTCGCGCCGTTCGCGAACGCGGTGGCGATCACGGGGCACTCGCACCAGACGCTGACCGACGAGAGCGGCGTCTGGCAAGGGACTTTCACGTCCATCAACGCCGGCTGCCTGCGGGCCGGCGACAACGACCGGAGGGGCTACGACAGCACGTATCCGTTCTACAGCACGAAGAAGAGCCAGAACCGGATGAAGCCTCTTGCGGCGGAAGAGGGTCGCTGCGGACTCCTCGTCGACGTGTTCGACGACCATCTGCTCGTGCAACGCCGCTCGTTCGAGTACGACATGCCGCTTGGAGACGACTGGTGCGTGGCGTTGCCTGCGGCTGCGGGCGGGCCCTTCGACCCTGCGCGGCAGCGCCGGGAGAGCGTGGGGCCGGAGTTCGCGCCCGGTGCTAAGGTCGAGGCGGTGCGGTGCGCGGCACCGCCGGAGGAGATCGCCGGACCGGCGCTCAAGGGCAAGCCGTGCGTGCACGTGCGCATTCCGCGCCCGCGCACGGCGAAACCGGGATCGCGAGTGTACGATTTCGAGGTGGAGATGCGGGTGGACGGCTTGTGCAAGCTGAAGCGTCTGGTGCTGGCCAACGGCTACAACGTGCCGGAGGCGAAGGCGGACCGCACGAGCAACTGCCTCTTCGGCATCGAGGAAGTGCCCGCGACGGGCGAGATCGCTTTCGCCGTCACTCCGCGCAACGCCTTCGGCGTCCCCGGCCGTCCCCTCGTCGCGAAGTTGTAAATCACTGGGAAAATGGAAACAGGAGCGAAATGGCATGGAGCAAATAAAACACGTGAAATGCGCGCGGACGTTAGGCTTGGCGCTGTTGCTGCTGGGCGGCACCGCCTACGCCACGCCCGTGGTCTACCGGAATCCGGCGGACGGGCGGACGTGGCAGGTTGTCACGGACGCCGCCGAGCCGCTTGTGTGGCAATGGGCCGACGGGGCCGTGTCGGCCACGGTGACGGTCTCCAACGTGCTTTCCGGCACGACGGCCGCGACGACGGTCGCGCGCGGCGGGGGCGAGGCGGCGGACGGCTCATGCGCGCTCCCCCCGTCCGGCGAAGGGGAGCAGCTGCTGGACGTCACGCTCGCGCAGACGGACGGCACGGCAACCGTCGCGGAACAGACGGTGCGCCTGAAGGTCGGCAGCTCAGAAACGGTCTTCGTCGATGAGGCGGACAAGGATTTCCAGTCGCTCACCGAGCCGCGCGTCTACGCGTGGTCCGATCTGTGGGCGGAGGAATCGGCGGGCGCGGCGTCCGCCACGCTCGCGACGTCCGTGAAGAACGGCGCGGCGATCGGGAACTGGACGCTCCCGGCGACGGGCGGCCACGGCGCGATGAGCGTGAAGGAGACGTTCGGCGGCAAGCGCGGGCCGGTGACGGCCGCGCTCGCGTTCGACGGCACGACGTATTTGACGGCCGACCTGCTCGCGAAGGCTCTGGGCTTTTCGGTCATCTTTCGGTAGAAGGGTTGAAGGGTTGAAAGGTTGAAAGGTTTGCAGTTCCACTACCAACTAACAGGAAAAACGATGATGAAGAAAAGACTCTTTCTTGCGTGCCTTGTAGGCGCGCTGTCGGTGACGGCGGTGGACGTGCCGCACACCGTGCGGCAGAACTGGCCGTGGGACGCGAAGGTGATCATCGACGTGACGATGCCCGCCGGCACGAACGACGTGGAAATCACCGCGTCGTTCGACAGCGGCGGCGCGCACCACGAGCTGCTGCTCACGGACGCGAACGGCCTTTCGCGCTCGACCTATTGCCTGACGGGCGGCGTGCAGCGGTTCGTGTGGAATCCCGCCGCGCAGGGCTATCGCGGGGCGCTGACGTCCCTGGACGTCGCGGCGAAGGCGTTCACGCCCGACGAGCGCGCCTGGCTCGTGATCGACCTCGCGACGGGCGCGAGCGAATTCGTGGCGCTCGGCGACGAGCCGAAGGACGCAGACGGCAGGCCGTGGCAGGACGTGCAGTACAAGACCGCCAAGATGGTGTTCCGCCGCATCCCCGCCGGCACGTTCACGCGCGGCTACACGACGGCCGAGAAGAACTACGTCAAGGGCCTTGACCAGGAGCTCGGCGCGACGAGCAGCAGCCGGATGCTCACGGCCGCGGAAACGACGCTCACGAGCGATTTCTACATCACCATCTACCAGACGACGAGAGGCCAGATCGACCGGATACAGAACCCCGAGTCGACATCAGCCGTTATGACGCCCGATGCCGGAAACATGTGCGCCGCAGGGCATGTCTGCTTCCAGCGCGGCAGCAACTCGGTGGAGGGCATCAACTGGCCGCTCACGAAGTTCGCCGTCACGCCCACTTCGCTCGTCGGACGCTTCCGCGCGCGGTGCGGCAACCGGTTCTGGATCGACCTGCCCACGTGCGCCCAGTGGCAGCGGGCGGCGCGTCCGGACACGAAGTGGCTGTTCTACGACACGTCGTCGTACCCCGGCGGCATGTCCGGCGGCACGGTGGGCGACTCGCTCGACACGATCACGAACATCATCGCCCGCATTTCGGACGGCCACCGCCGGAAATATGGCGGCGCAGGCGGAACCTACTCGCCTCCGCCCACCGCCGGCACCTACCTTCCGAACGCCTACGGCCTCTATGACCTGATCGGAAGCCGGCAGGAAATCCTCTTGGACCAGTGGGATTCATCGGAGGCCGCCGCCGCGTCCGCCGGCGTCGACCCCGTCGGCATGGCGGACGAGAACCGCAACAGCCGCATGGTGAACAACAGCTTCAGCGCCAATGGCACGGTCTCCAACTGGTCGATCGCGTTCGCCGGGTACCTGAACTCGGACAACCCGCACAATTCCAGTATCGAGAACTGCTACCGCTACGTGATCCATCTCAGCCCGCCGCAGTCGTTCGGCGGCAAGTGGGTGAACGAGGAGCCGGAAGGAGGCGCGCAATGAGAAAGTTGGCTTGGACTATGGCGGCGCTGCTCGGCGCATACGGCGCGGGCGCGGCGATGACGGCGAAGGTCGGCTGGACGCAGCGCTGGCCGTGGAGCACGAAGGTAGACATCGACTTCGCGCTTTCCGGCGGCGTAAAGTGCGACGTGGCCGTGACGGCCACGTTCACCACGAACGGCGTGCCGGGGACGGTGGACCTGGAGCGCGCGGGCGCGACGGGCGACTTCTGGGAGCTGGAGCCGGGGATGCACCACCTTGAATGGGACCCGGCTGCGGCGGGGCTGGACGGGACGGCGCTCAAGGACTTCGCCGTGCAGGTGACGCCCGTGGAGGACGCCGCGAACGCGCGCAAGTGGCTCGTCATCGACTTGAAGGACGGCACGTGGGAGTACGTGGCCGACGAGCCGGCCGGCGGCTGGAACCAGGACGAGTACAAGCAGGGCAAGATGGTGTTCCGCCGGATTCCGGCCGGGACGTTCACGGCGGGCCTCACGGCCGCCGAGATTGCGTATCTGGACGCGGCAGCCGGCAATGCAAGCGTCGGTTACTACATCCCCCAGAAGACGATGGAGATCACGCACGACTACTACATCGCCATCTTCAAGACGACGCACACCCAGCGCTACCTCATCCTCGATGCGACCGACACGCGCGTGGACATGCGCCCGGCCGTCACGGGGGCCACCTACTATCCGCACTTGCGCGGCTCGAACAACGTGGACCGCATCGACTGGCCGACGACGCGCTTCGCGGTGAAGGAGGGGAGCATCGTCGACACCTTCCGCGCGCGGTGCGGCAACCGGTTCTGGATCGACCTGCCCACGAACGCGCAGTGGGAGAAGGCCGCGCGCGGCGGCACGAGCACGATCTGGTACAACGGCGGCACGGTCGAGACGTCCTACGCGGACTGCACGAACCTGGTGGTGCAGATCGGGCGTACGCGTCTGGAGGAGGGCGTGTCGCAATATTCGCTGGTCGACGTCGGCTCCTACCTGGGCAACGCCTACGGGCTGTACGACCTGATCGGCGCGCGTCCCGAATACGTGCTGGACCGCTTCAAGGACGGGAACGCCGCCGCCGCCGAGACGGTCGATCCGGTCGGCCCGACGGACGGCACCCGCCGCGCGCTGCGCGGCCAGCACTGCCAGGACGGCCACGGCCTGCGCTACTACGCGATCTCGGCGATCCAGGCCGAAAACGTCGACAACCTCGCCGCCAACAACTACGAGTCGTTCCGCTTCGCGATCCACCTGCGACCGCCGCAGAGCTTCGGAGGGAAGTGGAAGTA
>CAMPAF010000220.1 GCA_946631535.1 uncultured Verrucomicrobiota bacterium | reverse complement strand
ACCACCTCCCCGAGGTGATGTACAAGGCGTTCGAGATCGCCGGGTACAGCAAGGATGTGGTGGAGCAGAAATTTGGCGCGCTGCATAGCGCGTTCCAGTTCGGCGCGCCTCCGCACGGCGGCATCGCGCCCGGCGTCGACCGCATGGTGATGCTGCTCGCCGACACGGCGAACATCCGCGAGGTAATCGCGTTCCCGATGAACCAGAAGGCGCAGGACCTTATGATGAACGCGCCGAACTTCGTCACCGAGCAGCAGCTCCGCGAGCTCCACATCAAGATCCGCGGCACGAACGAAGGCGAAGTGAAGTAGTCGTACGCACACGGAAATGTTCCCATGGACATATTTCAGAAGTGCTACGACTGGAAAGATGCTGACGACCTCCGTGCGTCAGGCCTTTATCCTTTCTTCCACCAGCTAGGGTCCCGACAGGACACCGAGGTGGTGATGGAAGGTCGCCGACGGATCATGCTCGGCTCGAACAACTACCTTGGCCTGACGATCTGCCCGGAGGTCGTCGAGGCCGGCATCAAGGCGCTCGAGAAATACGGCACGGGCTGCTCCGGCTCGCGGTTCCTGAACGGCACGCTGTCCCTGCACATAGAGCTGGAGGACGAGATCGCCCGCTTCCTCGGGAAGGACTCGGCCCTCACGTTCGGGACCGGGTTCCAGTCGAACGCCGGCATCATCAGCGCTCTCGTCGGAATGCACGACTACGTGATCTGCGACCGCGAGAACCACGCTAGCATCTACGCGGGCTGCAAGCTGAGCTACGGCAAGCTGCTCCGCTTCAAGCACAACGACATGGACGACCTGGCGGCATGTCTCGACAGGGTGCCAGAGAACTGCGGCGCGCTGGTGGTCGTGGACGGCGTCTTCTCGATGGGCGGCGACGTGATCAACCTGCCGGAGGTCGTGCGCATCGCCAAGGCGCACGGCGCGCGCGTCATGGTGGACGACGCGCACGGGCTTGGCGTCCTCGGCGAAGGCGGGCGCGGCACGGCGTTCCACTACGGGATCGAGAAGGAAGTCGACCTCTTCATGGGCACGTTCTCGAAGTCCCTGGCATCCCTCGGAGGCTACGTGGCCGGAGACGCGAAGGTGGTGGACTACATACGCCACCATTCGCGCCCTTTCATCTTCTCTGCCTCCATCCCTCCCGCGAACGCGGCAGTGGCGCTCGCGGCGCTTCGCCATCTCGAGGCGCACCCTGAGCTGCCGAAGCGCCTCAAGGCGCTTTCCGAGTATGGACGCGCCGGATTCCAGGCGCGCGGCATGCGCATCCGCGAATCTGCACTCGGCGTGCCTACTCCAATCATTCCGATCTACACGTACACGACCGAGGCCACTTTCGTCGCCGTGAAGGAGATATACGAGCGGGGCGTATACGTGAATCCGGTCCTCCCTCCCGCCACTCCGGAAGGAGAGGCGCTGCTGCGCACCAGCTTCATGGCCTCGCACACCGAGGCTCAGCTTGACGAGGCGATGGACATTATCACCGATGTGATGAAGGGCATGAAGGCGTGACGGCCACGGCCGGACATGTCCTCGTGACCGGCGCGGGCGGGTTCATAGGCGGGCATGTCGCGCGCCGCTTCGCCGCCGAAGGCTGGCGTGTCACAGGACTCGTCCATCGCCGCAAGCCTGCCGATCCGGTGCCAGACGCCGACTACGTTACAGGCGACATATCCGATGCTGCGTCCCTCCGGGAACTGGTCGAACAGCTTGCCCCGGACGTGATAGTCCATGCGGCCGCGTTGGCGTCCGACGTGGGCCCCGACAAGCTGTTCAGGCGACTCAACTACGAATCGGTGGTCGCCCTCGCTCCCCTCGCGAAACGGAAGTTCGTGTTCATCTCCACAGCCGACGTCTACGGAATACGCGACTTCTCCGGAGAGGACGTCTCGACGCTGCGCTTCGACGACAACCTGAGCAACCCCTACCCTCGCTACAAGATAAAGTCCGAGCTATGGCTCAAGGCCAACCTGCCTCCCGAGCGCTTCGCGTGCATCCGCCCCGCGGCGGTGTGGGGGCCAGGCGACGAGACGCTCGAACGCCGCGTTGCGGACTTCCTGCGCAACTCGCCCTTCATCTTCCACTTCGGCAAGTGGCGCGGGCGCAACCGCTGGCCGCTCGCGGACGTCCGTCGCGTGGCGGAGGCCGCATGGCTCGCCGCCACCACAAGCCGCTGGGACGGCGACGGGGTTACCGTGATAGACTCGCGCCGGATCACTGCCGACGAGTTCTATCGCGAGACTGCCTCCCGCCTCTTTCCTGGCCGCAAGTTCAGGACCGTCTGCCTCCCAATGTGGCTCGGCGCCTGTATCGGCCGGCTGTCGTCCGCCCTTGCCAACATGCTCGGCCGCACGCACGTCCTCTTCGACCCTTCCTACTACGCCCTCCGCACCGTCTCCAGCAACCTCGACTTCACAGACTCCTCCTTCCCAGACGCTGCCGAGCCAGCCACATCGCCGATTCGCTAGGCATCTGCGCAAACGCGCCAAATTATGGTAGAATATGCGCCTGCCGCAAAGGAAAGTTTCAACAGACAACAGTGAATGACAATGTTCAACAAGCTCTTCTCGACAGAAACGAAACCGGGCGCGTTCTTTAGGCGCATTGACTGGACCGCATTCTGGAGCGCAACGCTGATCGCGTTCCTCGTCTACTTCTTCACGTTGGGGCCTTCCGTCGGCCTCGAGGATTCCGGCGAGCTCGCCACCGCCGCGGACCACCTCGGCGTCCCACACCCTCCAGGGTATCCCTTCTGGTCGCTCTGCTGCTGGATATTCTGCCGTCTGTTCGGCTGGGTCACCTACATGGGCCAGCCCACCCCGGCCTGGGCGGTCAGCCTCTTTTCAGCAGTCGCCGGCGCATTCGCCGCAGGCTTCACGGCAATGCTCATCTGCCGTAGCGGCTCTGACATGCTGGACTCCATGGTAGATGGAGCGAAGAGCGAAAAGGATGATGGCGGTGCGGACACGATGCAGTCCGCCAACGGATCGCCGTTCACCTTGCCGACCGCCTCCATGCACAATTCGCCTTTCACCCGCGAGCGCAACGCTCTGATGGCGCTTGCGGGCGGCCTCGGAGGCTCGCTCGTGTTCGCCTTCTCGCCGGTGGAGTGGTCGCAGTCCACCATCGTCGAGATCTACTCGCTCAATGCCCTCTTCCTGATGGCCGTGTTCCTGCTCTCCTACCGCTGGATGCGCAAGCCGTCCGACAAGATCCTCTGGCTCACGGCGTTCGTGTTCGGCCTCGGCCTCACGAACTACCAGGTCCTGCTCCTGGCGGCGGTGCCGCTCGCGATCATGATCGCCCTCCGCAACATCCGCCTGTTCCGCGACTTTGCCCTCATCCTTATTCCCGTTGGTCTCACCGCAAAGGTCCTGCAGATCGGCTCGCTGATGAAGGCGAGCAACCTCATGTCTGGCGACGTGATCAACAAGTTCAAGCCGCTTGCGAGCGTATCCGCATGCCCCAACGAGGTGGTGCTGTGGATCGGATGCGCGCTTCTCGTCGCGGCGCCTGCAGTTGGCGCGATCATGAGGGCCAGGGGCAGCAAGACCACCATGAAGGCAATGCTAGCGACCGGCTTCGCCGGCGTAGGGATGCTTCTGCTGGCCGCCACGGTGTTCGCAGGCGCGGCCACATGGCCCAACGCGGGCATGGACTCGAACACCGTCGCGCCGCTCATCGAGCCGAGGCTGTACGCCATCATAGGCGCGTTCCTCGCCGCAACGGTGGTCTGCGCGCTCGGCGCGGCCTTCTCGCCGACGGACTCCACGGACGGTTCCCTCGCGAAAAGATGGCTGGCGGCCGCAGGCGGCTGCGCCGTGATCGCGATATTGATAGCGGCGAACATCAAGGCGGCAGGCGCTGACGGCTACGCGGGCGTGCCGTTCGCCTGGGGCAAGCCGATCATGATGCTGCTCGTCGGCCTCGCAGTGGTCGTGGGACTCTCCCTCACCACGCCGCGCGGACTGGCCTTCGCAATACCGGTGACGGCCGTGCAGCTCACGGTGTTCATCCTTCTCAAGAAGGGCGCGATGAACGGACTCACCCATCCGGCAAGCTGGTGGTTCGCCTGGCCATGCGTCTGGAACTTCGTCCTTCTTGGCCTCGCCGCCGTGACGCTTCCGTGCGGACGCTCCATCGCCCCCGCGATGTTCTTCGCCGAGCTCGGCGTCAGCTTCTACATCTACATGCCGATCGTGAGCGACCTGCGCAACCCGCCGATGAACTGGGGCTACCCCCGCACGTGGGAGGGATTCAAGCACGCCATCATGCGCGGACAGTACGAGGCCATAAAGATGCCGGACTTCTTCTCGAAGAGCGGCTTTGAGCTGTTCATGAAGCAGCTGGGCTTCTACTTCCAGGACCTCCGCATGCAGTTCACCCTCGTCGCCGCCGCGCTCGCCCTTCTCCCCTTCACCCTATGGAAGCTCGTCATCCCCAAGGCAGCCCCAGCTGACCACGAGCAGCAAACCACCAACCACAAGCCACTAACCTTCAGCGCCGCATGGATCGCCACCGGCCTGTATGTCGTCGTCGCCGCGCTCGTTGTCGTGTTCTCCGAAATGTTCGAGAACCTCACCGACGGCGAGGTGCCTCTGCGACTCGACAAGCTGCTCCTTCTCGCCCTCGCCCTTCTCGCCCTCGCAGGCCTCGTGGCGATACTCGTGCGCCAGGTCCTCGTCGTAATCGGCATGATCCGCGGAGCGTCTGCCGCAAATCCCACAATCACCCAATCCCACGATCACCCAATCCCACAATCCAAGTTCTCCCTCCGATTCCTCGCGGACGACGTCTCCCAGCAGTGGCTCATCGCAGTCGGCGCGTGCTTCGGCCTCATGTCGCTCTTCCTCGTCGCCCTCGCCGGCGTCAAGGGCGACATCCAGGATGGATTCATCCAGAAGGTGAAGTTCATCTCGTCGCACGGCATGTTCTCGCTCTGGATCGGCTACGGCCTAATCGTTGGCCTCGTCGTGACCAACCGCCTGCTGGCGCACCTGATGCCGGACCGAGCGAAGCTGCGCCACCGCCTCTTCGGCGTCACCTGCGTCCTCGCGACGCTCGTCGCCGCCATCCCAGTGTACGAGAACTACACGAACGACAAGCTCGTCTTCGCCATGGGATCCGCCGAGCAGAACGGCCACACGTTCGGCTGGCAGTTCGGCAACTACCAGCTGCGCGGCGCGAACGCCATCCGCGAGG
>CAMPAF010000219.1 GCA_946631535.1 uncultured Verrucomicrobiota bacterium | reverse complement strand
CGTGGTTCAAGATCCCGAAGTACGTCCACTTCATGGACATCTTCCCGATGACCGCATCGCAGAAGATCCAGAAGTACAAGCTCCGCGAGCTCGCCGCGCAGCTCTGGCCCAACGCCTAGGGACGAGGCGGCAGGCGGCCGAAGTCCAGCAGGTCCTGGACTATCATGCGCGCGTCGGTCTCGAAGTTCCCCTTGGCGAACCACCTCAGCCAGTTACGCTCGTGCGTGAAGAGCTCCATGAGGGGCACGCCCTTCTTCTTGCCGAAGTTCACGCACAGCGTCCCGTTCGTCCAGCGGAGTAGCCCCATGCGGTCGGCGTTGAGCGGATCGCGCGGCACGAGGTACTCGTCCAGCGCCTCGGTCGTCTTGGGCAGGTCGTCGTACTTCGCGAGCTGCGCCTTCAGGACGTCGAGCGTCGCCTGCGTGTCCGCCTCCGCGCCGTGCGCGCCCGTGTGGTCGCGGCCGCAGTAGAACTGCACGGCGGCGGAGAGGTCGCGCGGCTCCTTCTTGTGGTAGATGCGCTGCACGTCGATGTGCCGCCGCGCGCTCGCCTCGAAGTTCCGCCCTGTGCGCGCGAACTCCTCCTCGAGGCACGGCACGTCGAAGCGGTCGCAGTTGAAGCCAGAGAGGTCGCAGCCCCTGAAGAACTCCTCCACCTCGTCTGCCACGTCGGCGAAGGTGGGGCAGTTGCGCACGATCTCGTCGGTTATTCCGTGGATCTCAGTCGTCTCCTTCGGGATCGGCACGCCGGGGTTCAGCAGCCAGCATTTCGCCGTCTCCGTTCCGTCGGGATCGACGCGGATGGCGGCTAGCTCAATTATGCGGTCCTGCCGCGCGTTGACGCCTGTCGACTCGATGTCGAACACGACGAGCGGCCTGTCCAGCTGGAGCGCGAGCTTCATCACTTGACCATCCAGTCTTCGGCAGGGATCGTCGTCCCTTCCGGGGCGACCACGAAAGGCAGCTTCGTGTAGTTCACGTACACCTTCGTGCCGTTCGCGTACCGCGTCACGTACACGCCGGGAGCGAGCTCGTCGTGACCTTCCATGTAGACGTACTGCAGCCGCCACAACGACTTGTACGCCTCAATCCCGCGCTTGACGGTCGCGACGGACGCGCGGAGCTCGTCGTACGTGGAGCAGACGAGGTCCTCGTCGCCCATCCAGTTCGTACCGCTGGACTTGAAGTTAGCGTAGAAGTAGAACGACGGACGCGCCCCGAACTCTATGGTCTTCAGCTCGCTAGGCCTCCCCTTGAGCGGGGCGTTCACCGTCGTCGTGAACGGGTTGGAGAGGATGATGCCGTTGTAGACGAGCTGGAACATCGGCACGTAGCGGTCGACGAGCGCCGGGTACTTCGCCGTGTCGAACGGGCGGGCGAACGACACGTAGAGGATATAGTCGAGCTGGCCGGCGTTCTGGTCGTACGAGCCTTCGGACGAGATGCCGCCGAAGGTGTCGCGCCCGAGCTGGAGGATATGTCCCACGTACTTCACCGCCTCGCGCTCGTTGAGCGGGTGGCGCGGATCGTCGCAGCGAGGTGCGCCCACGCAGCTGAAGACGTCGAGGTAGTGGAGTCCCTTGAAGCCCATCGCGGCGACCATCGCCATGTCCTTGATCGCGAACCGCTCGTAGGCGCGCTTCGGGCAGATCGTGTACATCCGTCCGCCGCCCCAGGTCGTCTTGCCGCGCTTCAGGGACCCGTCCTCGTTCTTCTCTATGATGTACTCGGCGTCCCAGGAGTCGGCGATCATGTATGCGTCGCGGTGGTTGCAGTGCGCCACCACCTTGTAGCCCAGCCCCTGCGCGTGGGCGATCGCCTCCTTCAGCCCCTTCTCGCCGCCGAGCGTGGGCTCAACGGGGAATATCTGCGGCCAGCGCCCGTCGTGCCCGCCAACGTTCCAGCCCACGAGGCAGAACTCGGCGCCCGCGATGCCCTGCCGCTTGAACTCGTCGGCGATGTCCTTGAAGCGGTCGAACGTGATCACCGGCTTCACCGGCGGCTCGTTCTTAACCGTCTGCTCCGGCACCGGGCTGGGCACGGGCTTCCAGGCGTTGCGCACGCGCACCTCGGGCCATTCCGCCATGTAGTCGAGGATGGGCTGCTTCTTGACGCGCTCAGCGAGCGGCACTACGGCGCCGCGGTTCAGCTGGTACTGCCGGTACGTCCGCGCCATCCCGGCGTAGTCTGCGTCCGCCCCCTCCAGCCACGTGAAGCTCACGACCAGGTCCTCGTACGGGTCCTGCATTTGCCAGTCCCACGCGACCGACAGCGAATACGTCTCGTCCTTCAGCTCCGCGGTGAGCGAATAGTTGTATGGCATTCCCTCGACTATAGCCACCCAGGTGCCGCCAGGCGACTTCATGCCGAAGAACGGCATGTGCGGACGTCCGCTCCGGCGCGAGCCGTTCTTCTCGCGCGCCTTGAACGTGCCGAGCTCGCCGTCAGAGTTCACCCAGTAGCCGTCCGATCCCGCCTTCACGCGGGCGAAGTCGGGGCGCACGCGCACCAACCTGACATCGGCAGGGATGCTCTTCTTCGCCATGCGGAACACCGCCCGGCCGTCCTTGATGTCAAGCGGCGCCTGCTCGCTGGTCATGTGGCCGTTCTGCCTTATGATCTCGACGGTCAGCTCTGCACCGCAGGCCGCCGCAGCAGCCAGCGCGGCCGCCGCAAAAACAAGTCTCGTCTTCATTTCGCTCCTAGCGTTGGTTTTTCGTGGACGCGAGCATTATACCATAACTCTCCCGATCGCGGATATTACGCAAGACGAAACGCCGCCGATGTGGTAGAATATCGGCGCATGAGCAACAGACGGTTCATCATATTGTTCCTTCTCGGCATCGTCGCCTGCGCGGCGGGCCTGTGGGGGCTTTCCGAACGTGCGCGCGTGGTGGCGTCCGACGCGACGAGGCGCGTGCTCTGCCCTGTCGACCCGTCAACCGTGGACGCGGTTACAGTCACCGCGCGAGACGGCGCGAAGATGACGCTGGAGCAGAAGTCCGGGAGCTGGAGAATCGTCGTCCCCTTCCCGTCACCTGCCGATCCCGCGCCCGTAGCCCAGCTCATCGACATGCTCACGCTCGCGCCTATCTGCGACATGCGGACCGAGGACGAGCTGACCCAGCTGCACGAGACCCTCGCCGACTTCGGCCTGAACCCTCCGCGTTCTACGATCTCCCTCTCGGCAGGCAGCGTCACAAACACCGTGCTCTTCGGGGCCGACACCGCGTCGGGCAAGGAAATCTACGCTCGCGTGCAAGGCATCAAGAACGTATTCACGCTTCCGGCGGACGCGTTTGCCGCCGTGCCCTCTGGCGTCGACTCGTTCCGCCAGTGCGCGATACTGTCATGCCCCAGGGACGAGATCGCCGGCCTGGAGCTTCGAGTGCCGGACGCGAAGGAAGTGAACGAGCAGACCGCGTCCCTCGTGAAGCTCGTGCGCGACGGAACGGGATGGCGGATGACCGAGCCCATCGCGGCAGTAGCCGACGCGGAGGCCGTGACGGCGCTGGCAGACAAGCTGGCGGCAGCCCGCGTGATCGACTTCACGTTGCCGTCCGCTTCCCAGCCGCCGCCGCACGGGACGACGCCAGACGGCACCCTGCCCGCCGCCGCGCTCGTGCCGTACGGCTTCACCGTGAACAAGACAGGGCTACCGGTCGACACCGCGCTCTCCGTCACCGTGCTGGCGATGGACGGATCGGTCGAGACGATACTCTTCGGCGGAGTGGCCGGCACGAACCGCGTGTGGGCGCTGGTGCAGAACGGCGCCGCAGTCGTATCCGTCGACGCCTCGCTCGCTGAGCTGTGCCGCGCTCACGAGGCCGCGTTCCGCGACACGCGCGTGTTCTCGTTCAAGGCGAACGAGGCCCTGAAGTCGGTCTCCATCACCGCCAACTCGCTCGTGTACGTGCTCGGCCGCGACACCAACGGCATCTGGCGGATCGACGCGCCCGTTGTGGCCCCTGCCGACCAGGCGATGGCGGCAGACCTCGTGGAGAAGATCCTGAAGCTCAAGCAGAACGATCTCGCGAGGCCTGACCCGAAGAACATGAAAAAGCCAACGCAAGAGATACTCGTGGCGGTGGAGACCACCGCCGCGAGCCATTCGGCCATCGCCGTGCCAGCAGCCTACTTCGGCAGAGACGTGTCGTTCGCCGACCTGCGCTCGAAGACGCTCCTGACCCTCGACCCCACCACTGTGCGGCGACTGTCCGTGAAGACGGATTCCGGCGAGGCGCCCGCTGTGACTTTCGACGCGACCAGGGCGGTCTGGAACCTGGAGAAGCCGATGGAGGGGAAGCGCTCCAGCCCTACCGCCATCAAGGCGCTGCTGACCGCCCTCGCTCATGTCGAGGCCGTGAGCGTGGAGACCGTAGCCGCCACGCCGGCGGACTTCCGGCGCTGCGGGCTGGACAAGCCCGCATGCATCGTCACGATAGACGTCGATGCAACCGGCAACGCGCGTCGCAACGTCCTGCTCGGCGGAGCGACGTCAGGCGGCGGACGCTACGCCACGGTAGGCGGCGCTGACGCCGTGTTCGTAGTCTCGAAGCAGACCGCCGCCGCACTCATGACCGATCTTACCGAATAAGGAATGGAAATGAAGACAGTTCTCATCACAGGAGGAAGCGGGTTCCTCGGAATCAACCTGATCCGCTTCCTGCGCACCAAGGGCGTCGAGAAGATCCGCGTGCTCGACATCGCCCCATTCGACTACCCCGAGGCGAACGAGCCCTGGCTCGAGTTCACGCTCGGCGACGTGCGCGACCCGGCCACCGTCAACCGCTGCGTGGACGGATGCGACTCCGTGGTGAACACCGCGGCGGCCCTTCCCCTCTACTCGCCGGAGGACATCCGGACCACGGAGGTGGACGGCGCGCGCAACGTCATCGCCGCCTGCCGCCGCTCCGGCGTCCAGCGCATGATACAGATATCCTCCACGGCCGTGTACGGCGTTCCCAAGAAGCACCCGATCTACGAGGACGACGAGCTGATCGGCGTAGGTCCCTACGGCCACGCGAAGATCGAGGCCGAGAAGATATGCCGCGACGCGCGGGACAGCGGTTTCTGCGTGCCCATCATCCGCCCGAAGTCGTTCATCGGCCCGGAGCGCCTCGGCGTGTTCGCGCTCTTCTACGACTGGGCCTACACCGGCCACGGGTTCCCGATGATCGGCAGCGGCAAGAACCGCTACCAGCTCATGGACGTGGAGGACCTCTGCGGCGCGATCCGGAGC
>CAMPAF010000218.1 GCA_946631535.1 uncultured Verrucomicrobiota bacterium | reverse complement strand
GCTGCGTGGGGAACGTGCCGCGCGTGCTGGAAGACTTCAAGAACCGCATGTACGCAGTCTCGCCAGACGGGCGCACGCTCTATCTCAACCACTTTATCGCCTCCACCGGCGGCGAGGCGACGATCTGCGGCATGAAGGTGAGGCTTGATCTGGCGACGGACTACCCGGATGGCGGGAAGGTGTCGCTGACGGTTGCGGCGGAGAGGCCTGTGTCGTTCGCGCTGCGCGTACGCTGGCCGAACCGCGCGGAATCGGGGCTATATTCGGCCGAGCCCGCCGTGCCCCACGGCTACAGGACGTTCGACGTCGCAACGCCGACAACCATCAGCTTCGAGCTGCCGATGCCGTTGCAGCGCGTGGCATGCGACGCGCGCGTAGCGGCGAACAGAGGGCTCGTTGCCTGGCAGCAAGGGCCGATTGTCTATTCGTGGGAAGGGGACGGGTTCAGGACGCGCGTGCCGTATTGGCGACGGCTCAACGGCGGTGGCCCTAGCCGCGTTTGGCTGCCGGCCGACGGTTCGATGCCTACGGCGGAGACGGAGCCGGGCGGCTGGTTCCGCAACACGGGCTGTCCGCTCGACTCGAACAACCGCAAGGTGACCACGTCCTGCTTCCTCAAGGAACGCTGAACCTCTTGCCGTATCGTCCGAACTTGATTATAATCATCACATGAAAACGCTAATCCTTTCTTTGCTGGCAACGGGTGCCGCTGCGGCCGGAGAATGGCCGTTCGTGGTGATCCGCCATACTGGCGCGATCAACAACGCCCCGGAGGTGTTCGAGCGTCTGATGGAGAGCCATCGGCGCTATCCGAGCGCGTGCGACGAGTTCTGGTTCGCGGGCGGCGGGCGGAAGACGAACGAGCTGATCGCGGAGGAGGCCGCAAAGTTCGCGGCGTTCCGTCCGCTCTGCGAGAAGACGGGAATCCGGCTTTCGTACCAGCAGGGGCTGACGCTCGGCCACGGCGCGGCGCACGACGGCCCTCCAAAGCCTGGCGACCGGATATTCCCCGATGACGCATGGCAGGTGGGCCGGGACGGGAAACGCATGCACTTCTTCTGCCCACGTTCGCCCGCCGTGCTCGATTTCCAGCGCGATTTCACGAAGACGATCCTGAAGGTCGCAAAGCCGGACTCGTACTGGCTGGACGACGACCTGCGCATGGGCGTCAGCAAGCCGGACGGCTGCTTCTGCCCGCGCTGCATCGCAGCCTTCAACACGAAGACGGGCGGCAGCTGGACGCGCGAGACGCTCGTGGCGAAGCTCTATTCGAAGGCCGTGCGCGAGCCGGTGCGCGCCGCGTGGATCGCGTTCAACGCCGAGTCGCTCGCAGTCTTCGCGGCGGCCACGCGGCAGGCGGCGGACGAGATCGGAAGCCCGTGCCGCCTGGCCTACCAGGCCGTGTGGTCGGACACGATCTACACGGGCTACGACACGAAGCCGCTGCTGGAGGCGCTGTCCGGACCGGGCCGCAGGCCTGTCGGCATCCGTCCTGGCGCGGGCTTCTACATCGAGGCGGAGCCGCGCGGGATGGTGGCGAAGTGCATGAGCGTCGCCCGCGAGGCCGAGCGTTGCCGCGACTGGGGTCCGCTCGTGGCGAGCGTCTGCTACGAGCAGGAGACGTATCCGCGCCACGTGCTCCACAAGTCTCCAGGCGCGATCATGACGGAGAGCGCGCTCGCGATCGCCTCCGGCTGCGATTCGATCTCGCTCTACTGGTATGCGCATACGGCGCCCGAGCCGGTGGATGAGTACGACAGGTTCGTGCGCACGCTTGCGGCGGCGCGTCCGTACTTCGAGCGGCTGGCGGCCTCGACGCGCCGCACCCGACTGGGCGGCGTGGCGCGGTTCGTCGGTTCTGCGGCGGCGGAGACGGCCGGCTTCGACCTGCGCGATCCCAAGGACTTCGACCTCGCCTGCGCGGGCGTTCCCGTGACGGTTGCCGAAAGCGGAACGAAGACTTGGTACCTGACGGAGAAGTCGCGCGCCGAGATGACGGACGCCGACAAGGCTACGCTTGCGGCAGGCGCGGTGGTGAAGGTGGACGACATCGAGAAGTATCCGATCGCGAACCGGCGGACAAAGCTTCTGGACGATCTGGACGCCGCTACGAAGGGCTCGTTCCCTGTGCGCATCGATGCCTGCCGTCCTCTCCGCATCCTGCCGCGCATGCGCCTGGACGGCACGCTCGACAGCGTGACGATCCTCAACCTCTCGATCGGCGACACGGACGAGCTGAAGGTGCGCGTGCGCAACCCTGCCGGCAGGCGTGCCGTGTGGCAGGACGCGAAACTTGCCGCGCCGAAGCCGCTGCCGTTCTCTCATGGCGCGGCGGCGAACGAGCAGGTAGTCACGATCGCGAACATCGCGGGCTGGCAGATCGGCACCATCTTTTTCGAGTAGCGGAATCGCGTTACACGAGCGGCAGCGACAGCTCGAAGCGGCAGCCGCCGCCGGCAACCGGCTCGAGCGTGGCCGCGCCGTGGTGGAGCTGCGCGATGTGCTTGACGATGGCAAGTCCGAGGCCAGTGCCTCCCTGCTCGCGGCTACGGTCCTTGTCCACGCGGTAGAACCGCTCGAAGATGCGGCCGCGATGTTCTGGCGGGATGCCGACGCCATGGTCCTCCACGGCGAGGACGGCCTTCCCGTCGCGGACGGCGATGGAGAGCGCGACGTCGGGGGAGCCGCTGTAGCGCAGGGCGTTCTCCACGAGGTTGGCCACAGCGTGCTCCACAAGCCGCGCGTCGCAGGGGACGGTGACTGACGGAAGGTCTCCTGCGACGAGGCGGACGTTGGCGGCGTCCGCCTTCGGCTGTAGGCGCATCTGGACGCTACGGACGATGTCGGCAAGATCTGCCTGGGCGAAGTCGTGGATTTCGTTCCGCTGCTGCTCCTCGAGGTGCGCCAGCTCGAGGATGTCCTGGGCGAGCACGTTGAGTCGGACGCTCTCGCCGCGCAGCAGGCCGTAGAGCGTCTTGCGGTTGTCTTGTGGCAGTTCGTCGCCGCCGTCGAGGAGGTCGACCGCGCCGAGTATGCCGGTGAGCGGCGTCTTTATCTCGTGTGTGAGGTTGGCTATGAACTCGCTCCTGAACCGCTCTGCGCGCCGGAGCTCGGCGAGCTGGCGTTCGCGTTCGCGGATGCGCGCGCGAAGCTGGTGCGTGAAGATGAAGATGAAGAGGAAGCTTGCGGCGCCGACCAGGCCGGCGAGCACGAGCCCGAGGCGCGCGCGCTGGAAGGGCGCGTAGAAGCGCGAGATCGGGACGGCAAGGCGCACGATGGATTCGCCCGTGAGCTGCGCGCAGTAGAACATCTCTGCTCCTGTAGTCTGCGACCGGCGTATCGCGGTGCCCACGTGGTCGGAGCTCTCTCGCGCCGCCTCTACCTCTGGTCGCGTGCGGTGTCCGCCAACGGGGGACGTGCTGGAATCGTATATGATGCCGCCGGCGACGCTGAGGATAGTGAGGCGCACGCCGTCGTCGCGGCAGCCGTCGCCGAACTCGCGGATGCGGCGGAAGTCGCCCGTGGCGATCGCGGGACCTAGGGAGTCGGCGGCGAGCAACGTGCGCGCGCGCATGTCGCGCTCTGCCCAGCCGCCTACCGCGGAGCGGAACGCCGCCAGCTCTGACGCCAGCACCCACACGCATGCGGCTAGGCTGCACGCGGCGAGGATGCCAGGAAGGAGATGTCCAATGCGTGTCGTCACGCGACTATTGTAGCACATTCCTGTGGCCGGGCGGAGACCCGAATCGCGCAAGCGGACGGCGCCGGTGGTTATGGTATACTGTCTGCACTGATTTGGCGAGTTTGACGTTTGGATACGTAACATGAAAAAGATGAAACCTAGGAAATCGTGGACTTCATGCCTGATGGTGTCTCTTGCGGCGGCGGCGTTCGGCGATACTGTCGACGTGAAGGTCGAAACGGTGCGCGCGGACAAGTCGTGCAAGGTCGAGACGGTGCCCGTTGAGGTGAAGGGCGGCACGGCGCATTTCACCTGGCCGCGCGCGCGCATCCCGTCGGACGCCGTGTGCGTCAACGTGAAGCCTACGTTCTCGACAGCACGCAAGGGAGAGGATGGCTACTATGTCCATCCATCCGGTGCGCTCTGCTCGTTCCGCCTCGAGAGGGGACATTTCGCCCAGCACAAGAACTGGTTCCCGATGCCCGTCTACGGCATGAAGACGCCGCGCGCAACGTTCGTGGCGATAGTCACCGGGATGAAGTACGAGTTCTCTCTCGTCGCGGACGTGAAGGACGGCACATATTCCTGTTTCACCGCGTTCGACATGGATGTGGCCCACGCATACGAGGACATCGCGATCGACTACGTGTTCCTCACCGGTGACGATGCCGACTATTCCGGCATGGCCCGCACGTACCGCAGGTATCAGCTTGAGAGCGGAGTCTGCCGTCCGATCTCCGAACGGGTCAAGACGAACAAGGCTTTGGCCTACGCGGTGCAGGCACCCGAGATAAGGATACGCCAGGCGTGGAAACCGGCGCCGAGCCCGGTGCCAGACCAGACGGAGCTGGACGAGCCGCCTGTGACGGCGTACGTCACGTTCGACCGCGTGAAGGAGATCATCGATGCCTGCGACGCCGCAGGCGTGGGCAAGGCCGAGTACTGTCTCGTCGGCTGGAACTACCGCGGGCACGACGGACGGTGGCCGCAGATGTTCCCGGTCGAGCCGCTTCTTGGCGGCGAGACCAAGCTCCGCGAGCTCATCGCCTATTCCCTCGCGAAGGGGCATCCGATCGTGGGGCACGCCAACTACCGCGACGCATACCTGATCGCCGACACCTTCGACTTCGAGTATTGCCAGGACCGCAAGGACGACGGTACGATGACCGACGCGAAGCGCGAGGCGTGGAGCGGCGGGCGCTGTTTCCGGGTCTGTCCGCGCCGCGCATACGAGAAGTACGCCATCAAGCACACGGCCGCGATGAAGGCGCTCGGCTTCAGGGGACTTGGCTACATAGACGTTGTGAATTCCCGTCCGCTCTTCCCATGCACCGATCCGCGCCATCCGCTCAACAACGCAGAGCGCGCAGTCTGGGAGAAGGCGATCCTGCGCCTCCAGTCCGACGCCTTCGGCGGCAGCGCGTCGGAGGGCGGTTTCGACTGGTGCATCGGCGAGGTGGACAGCGCTCTTACGGTCGTCTTCGCCGATCCCTTCAACGACCTGCCGTCTGGCAAGAAGTGGCATCCGATGATCGACCGCTACGTGCCGTTCTGGCAGCTCGTCTACCACGGCAT
>CAMPAF010000217.1 GCA_946631535.1 uncultured Verrucomicrobiota bacterium | reverse complement strand
CCGCTCGTTCCGTCCTGACGTTTTGGCTCCCCCAGACCAGCTCGCTGCGGCCTGCGGCTCAGAGGACCGCTCGTTCCGGCCTGACGTTCTGCCGCTCGTTCCGGCCTGGCGTTTGGGCGGTGGGGAGTTCGGACGGAACGAGCGGAGCGAGTGAGTCCGAACTAGAGGCGGATGTAGCGCGAAAGCTTGAGCGAAAGGACTGCCTCGAGATTGGGGAGGTCCTGGAAGGAGATGGAGACCAGCTTCTTGCCGGCCCTTTGGTAGAGCCACAGCTTCTTCTGGCGGTTGGCATTGTATTCCGGCGTGTCCATTCCCCAGTATTCGATGTAGAGGTCAAACTCCGGAAGATAGAAGTCTGGTCGGATGAGAGTATCTCTCGCGACGCGGAAGCGCTCGTCGTAGACGGAGGCGATCTGGCGAGCGGCCAGCCAGTCGGCGATCCTTTTCTCGCCGACCGACTGGACGGCGGTGCCGTCGGTGGCCATCCTCTCCTTCGCCCCCTCGACGGTCGCCTCGAAGTTCGCCCCCTCCAGCAGCAACTCGTCGAAGCAATGGGTGCAATAGGGACGGGCAAACCGGTCCATGGACCGGATGAACTCCTCGTCGGAAACGACTCGAGAGCAGCGACGGCACCGGTTCGTCTTTGACGCATCCCTTTCCCGGAGGAAGTTCTCGATGGCTGCGACCACCTCGGCGGCGGCGGTTCGGACGTATCCAAGAAGAGAGCCGTTGCGGGCGACATCGCGGAATTCGTCTAGGAAGTAGGCGGCGACCTCGGGATACTTTGCGATGGCCTTCAGCGCATATTGGCGAACCTGCGGATGGGGATCGGAGAGGGCGGGAGTCCTCAGCGCCGCGACGACCATCTGGCTGGCGGGCCGAAGCAGCGCGAGCTTTCCCATGGCAGAGGCCGCCAGGCGGCGAACATCTGCAAACGGGCTTTTCAGAAGGACCGTCAACTCTCGGACGGCGCCCGGGTCGTTTCCGCGCCCAAGCTCCAGCGCACGTTCGCGCTGCTGGTGCTGGAGTGTCTTCTGTGGATCACGGGCCATCAGGCGAGGACGGAGGAGAGGCGGCCGATCGCCTCAAGGACGTTCTCGCGGGAGTTGAAGGCGGAGATGCGGATGAAGCCCTCGCCGGCCCGGCCGAAGCCTGCGCCAGGCGTGGTGACCACGTTCGCCTCCTTCAGGAGCTTGTCGAAGAATTCCCAGGAGTCGCCCTTTACGTTCACCCAGAGGTATGGCGAGTCGGTGCCGCCGGTCACCTCGTAGCCGAGCTTCGAGAGGGCGTCCTTCACCAGCCTGGCGTTCTCCAGATAGAAGTCGATGGTCGCCTTCGTCTGGGCGGCGCCTTCGGGGGAATAGACGGCCTCGGCGCCGCGCTGGGTGATGTAGCTGCAACCGTTGAACTTCGTCGTCTGGCGGCGCGTCCAGAACGGGCGCAGCTCCACCGGCGTGCCGTCGGCCTTCCACGCGACGAGTCCCTTCGGCACGACCGTGTAGCCGCAGCGGATGCCGGTGAAGCCGGCCGTCTTGGAGTAGCTGCGGAACTCGATCGCGCAGGAGCGCGCGTTGGCGCACTCGTAGATGGAGTGGGGAATGCCCGGGGTGCGGATGAACGCCTCGTATGCGGCGTCGAAGAGGATGAGCGCCTTGTTCGCGTTCGCCCAGTCCACCCACTTCTGGAGCTGCTCCCTGGTGGCGGTGGCGCCGGTGGGGTTGTTCGGGTAGCAGAGATAGACCACGTCAACCGGCTCTGGAAGGTCGGCGGGAGAGGGGACGAACCCGTTGGCGGCGGAGCAGGAGAGGTAGACGAGCCCGGAATAGCGTCCGTCGGAAGATGTGCCGGTGCGGCCGGCCATCACGTTGGTGTCGACGTAGACGGGATATACGGGATCGGTGACGGCGATCTTCACGTCGGCGCCGAGCAGCTCCTGGATGTTGCCGCAGTCGCACTTCGCGCCGTCGGAGATGAACACCTCGTCGGCGGCAACGTCGATGCCGCGGTCCTGGAAGTCGTTCTTGGCGACGGCTTCGCGCAGGAAGGCGTAGCCCTGCTCCGGACCGTAGCCGCGGAACGTCTCGCGGGCGGCCTCGTCGTCGACGGCACGGTGGAGGGCGGCGATGACCGCCGGGGCGAGCGGCTCGGTGACGTCGCCTATGCCGAGGCGGATGATCTTCGCGCCTGGGTTTGCGTCCTGGTGGGCCTTGACGCGGTGGGCGATCTCGGTGAAAAGGTAGGATGCCTGAATCTTCAAGTAGTTCTCGTTTACGCGTACCATGTCGGTTCTCCTTGTTTGTGTTGGCGGAGATTATACCACAACTGCGGCCTTCGACGCGGCGAAACCTGCAAGTCCGTCTTGTGCGGTCGGCGGGAAGATGATACAATTGCGGCATGAAACCGATGTCGCCTCGCTCTCGGGCCGAGTTCTGCCTGTTCGCGGCCGTCATTACAGTGGCGGCTGCCGCTGCTCTGCCGCCGGTTACGCTCGTTCGCCATGGGATCAGGTGCTGGCACGATGTCGCATACGGCGGGAGGGGCGACCTGCCGGACGAGGGAGAGGGGTTCGCCGGCAAGCATGGCGGATGGAGCTCGCCGGACCAGCCATGGAAGTGGTGCCGCCACAGGTCGGGACAGTTCCTCGACGTGTTTGCGTCCGAACGCGGCGTGGCGACGAACGCGACGGTCGTCCTCTATCTGCACGGCGGATCGTGGTCGCAGTGCTACGACAAGGACGCGCCGCCGTTCGACCTCTTCGGCCCGCTGATTGCGCGAGGGGCGGTCGTCGGCACGGCCAACTATATCCTGCAGTCGGACGTCACGGTCGACAAGTCCAGGCCGGCCCGCAAGGAGGCGACGTTCGCGGAGATGCTGCGCGACATCGACGCGGCGGTCGCCAAAATGGGTTCCTTCGCCCGCGCGCTTGGCGTGGCGGAGCCGCGGCTCGTCATCATGGGCGAGTCCGCCGGCGGACATCTCGCGCTACTCTATGCCTACGACCAGGACAACCCGGCGAAGCTTGGCCTCGGACTGAAGCACGCGCCGCGTGTCGCGAAGGTCGTCAACATCGTGGGGCCTACCGCATTCGCTGAAAAGGACTTCATCGATTCGATGACGCTGAACCTCATCATCTTCAAGATCAGGAACCGCATCTTTGACAGGCTGATGCGGAGGCTCGTGGGACTACCCGACGACTCGCCTGATGATGAAGTGCTGCCGCTCCTGGCGAAATGGTCGCCTGTCGACCTGGTCTGTCCACGATCTGTCCAGACCGTCCTCGCGTACGGAAAGATCAAGAAATGGATTGATTCGGACGGCATCGTCCGGGTGTCGCAGTTCACTCTGCTCGAGCGGAAGCTTGCGGAAGCAGGCGTCCCTTGCGCGACGCGGATGTTCTTCCCGGCGAACCACGTAGAGGTGAGGACCAAGGGCGCGGAATGGATCGCGGAGCAGTCGTTGCCGGGCGTCGCCGATGCCGGAAATGTCGAAACGGGAGGAATGAAATGAATACTGTCGGACTGATGTTGGCGGTAGTGCTGTCTACCGGGGTGGATATCCCTGACGGCGGCGTGCCGATGAACAACGGCGGACACCAGTACACGACGCGCACGGAGAAGCGTCCGTCGACGATCGCCGACGAGGCGACGTACCTCAAGTGGAAATGGCGCACGAACCTCGCCGACCCGAAGACGGGCCTCGACAACGACGCGCTCCGCGCGGGCGTGACGAAGATTGCGAAGGAGAGCGGCTGGAAGGCCGGGACCGAGGACTGGTACGACGTCTCCGCGCGGTGCTTCGACTACCTTGTGGACAGCGTTGCGATCGGGTTCTCGAGGTACGACGGCTTCCCCGCCATCTCCGCGTGGGACCGCCACCGCCGCCCGATGAACGCCATCCTCTGGAGCCATGCGGCGGACGTGGACAACAAGTATTCGCCCGGCCTGCGCGCGGCCATCGCCAAGATGAACAAGGAGGGACGTGCCACCATCGGCAAGGACTTCGACCATTCCGCGCCGGACTGGATCGACATCCTGAAGCTCGGCTTCCCCGGCATGAAGGCGCGCGTGGACTCCTACACGCAGGACACGCCGTTCTACCGCGCCGAGAAGAGGGCCGCCGCCGCGATGATGCGCTTCATCGACCGTCTGATCGCTACGGCGAAGGCGCACCCCGACGCGGGTTCGCCCTGGATGAAGAAGGAGATCGCCTCGCTCGAGCGCCTGCGCGTGGGACCGCCGCAGACCGTCTTCGACGTCATGGAGTTCACGATGGTGTACTTCATCCTCTCCGAGCCGCTCAACTACTTCCAGGTGCGCACGTTCGACAACATCGACGTCCGCTGGTGGCCCTACTACCAGGCCGACCTCGCGGCGGGCCGCACGACCGAGGCCGAGTTCCGCGAGGACTTCCGCCACTTCCTCTGGCAGTTCGGGTCCATCGACAACTACTGGGGCCACCCCATCTACCTCGGCGGCACGAACAAGGACGGCACGACCGCCTACAACCCGCTTTCGCTCATCATCCTAGACGTGGTGGAGAAGACCGCGCTCCCCACCCCGAAGTTCCAGCTGAAGATGGCGAAGAACACGCCTGACGAGATCTGGTGGAAGGCGCTCGACATGCTGCGCAAGCATGCGCCTCTCTGCCTCATGAGCGAGGATAGCATGGCGCGCTCGATGAAGCCGATGGGCCTCACGGACGAGGAGTGCCGCGACCTGCTCATCTGGGGCTGCTTCGAGTACCTGCCGCGCGCGAAGGGCAACTGCACTAGCGCCATGCGGATCAACCTGCCGCAACCCGTCATCGAGATCATGGGGAAGGCCGCGAAGGGCGAGTTCTCCGCCGCCACCTTCGACGACTTCAAGCGCGAGTACTTCCGCATCCTCCACGGCAACACGGACCGCGGCGTGGCGCTTCAGTGCGAGAACGAACGGCACCTCGCGGAGGTCAACCCCGCGCTCATGCTGTCGCTCGCGCTCGGCGACGCGCTGGAGAAGGGCGTGGACGCGTTCTCGCTTGGCTACAAGTACAACTTCACCGCCATCGCCGAGTGTGGGTTCGCCACGGCGGTGGACTCGCTCCTCGCCGTCAAGGAGTTCGTCTACGACAGGAAGGTCGTCGCGCTAGACGAGCTGGGCCGGATTCTCGCGGCGGACTGGAAGGGGCACGAGGAACTGCGCCTCCGGATGAAGAACTCGAAGCTCAAGTGGGGGTGCGGCAACCCAGAGGCGGACGCGCTCGCGAAGGAGGTCATCGAGGGCTTCACGTCGCGGTTCGTTG
>CAMPAF010000216.1 GCA_946631535.1 uncultured Verrucomicrobiota bacterium | reverse complement strand
GCGTCGAACTTCTTTCCCCGGAAGAGGTCGATGAAGTGGTCGCGCTTGAAGTCCGCCCCCCAGTTCTTCTCGTGGTACTCCTTCATGCCGTGGAACGGGTGCCCCTTCGGGTAGTCCACCCCGCTGCGCAGCTCGTACCAGTCCGGGTACAGGCGCGCTCCCTTGATGTAAGGGCACCACGAGGCGAGCGACCAGAGCCCCCAGTCGATGAAAATGCCAAACTTCGCATCGATGAACCATTCCGGGCACGGATGCGTGTCCATCGACGCGCCCGTGGCCTTGTACTTCCCGGCGGCGTTCGTCGCGTCCACCTTTTCCATCTGCTTCCGCGCGCGCGCCATCGTCTCCGCCGAATGGTCCCGCGCGATCTCGCGCAGGCTCTTCGGATAGAGGACGGGCTTCCAGTCCTTCGGCCGCCGATACCCTTCAGGTGCCTCGGGCACAGCATCGATCACAGCCTGACGGGCACGCGCCAGCTCGTCCGCTGGCGCCGCGGCCTCGCCAAGCGCCAGGGCGGCAACACCTGCGACACATGCCATCAAAACACTCTTCATTTTGTCATTGCTCCATCTTTGCTTTTCTAGATCGTTCATGCCTTCGCCGTCAGCGCGGCGGACTTCTTGCCCCAGCACGATATGGCCCGCACCGAGAAAGTGACGTTCTCCGCAGGCACGCGCGAACATGCTACGCGGAACACGGCCGGCGCGGAAGCGCGCGGATCGGTGAGCGGGAAGCGATAGCCCTCGAACGCCATGGCGAACACATGCCCCTTGCCGTCCGGCCCTGTCGCCGTGACCTCGTAGACGCCAGTGCGCGCCGAGCGGACCGCAGTCGCCGCCGGAATCGTCAGCTCCCAGATGTCCGCGTTCTTGCGCCTCTTGTCACGCAGCGTCCCCTTCGTGCGCCGCACCGTCAGCGTCGCGCCTGCCGGGAACTCCGGCGCCACCGCCTGCGCCGCGCGCGGCGGGAACGCGAAAGGCTTCTTCTCCGCCGCGGGCAACGGCATCACCAGGTCATCGCCTATCGCCGCGCCCGTGACGAACTCGCGCCGGGAGAAGACCACGCGGTCCGCGTACACGCGGACGAGCTGGCCCTGGCGGCAGTTCATGAGGTTCGTCACGCCCATCGCCTTGAGGCCGTTCTGCGTGGCGTACTCCTTGCCCTTGGGCGTACGGGCGTTCTCGAGGCCGCCCTGTACCCAGATGGACCCAGGCGTGCCCTGCGAGACATTGCGCAGCGAGGCGCAGCCAACGGACGTGAACGCCCCCTGCCAGATCGAGCGCTCGTCCGTGAGAGAGGTGTGCGAATGGCCAGAGAACGCGACCGCATTGGGGTAGGCAGAGAGAATGCCGGGCGTCGTGCCGTCGTCCTGCCCCCACACCTTCTCGCCATGTACCGTGCCGCGCGGATGCGGATGCTGTATGTGGAAGAACGGCTTCGCCGGATCGAACGGTTCCTTTCTCGCTGCGTAGAAATCCTTCATACCCTTCGTGAACGTCTCGTTCTTGCCTTTGCAGCCGCCGTGGCACCAGTGCGCGCCGATGAACGGATAGCCGTTGACCGTCTTCTCGAAGAACGGCGTCCACTCCTCGTGGAATATCTCGTCCCACCACTTCTTGGGATCGGCGACGAGCAGATTGGCCTTGCATTCGGCCTCGTCTGGAAATACCGCCTTCGCGCGGCCGGGGCTTGACCAGTCGTGGTTGCCGAACACGAACACGCGCTCGACGCGCCGCCCGTCCGGCGCCTTGTCGCCCGGGAACACCTTGAACCATACGTCGGCAATCGCCTTCAGCTCGCCGGCAAGGCCGCTGTGCGCCATGTCGCCCGCGATCGCCACGGCGTCGGCGCCGTTGTCACGAAACCAGGCGAACGCCGCCTCGAGCGTGTCCGCGCCGTACGGCTCCCGCAGCGCGGCGCCGCCTTTCGCAAGGCAGAAATGCACGTCCGAGAGCGCCCCGAACGAAAGGAGCGGCTTCCCGTCTGTGAATGCGCCGGGCTTAGCCGCGAATATCCTGTTGGGGCCTAGCGCAAACGCGCTCGCCAGCCCTCCGATGAAAAACCGCCTCGATACGTTCATGACTTGCCTTCCCGTTGTTTTGAAGCGACCTAGTCGCCAAAGCTCCACTGCAGGCCTAGTGAGATGTCGTACGACATTCCGCATGGCGAATCGACGGCCATCGCCGCCATAGCGTCGAACCGCAGGCTCCAGCTGTCCGTGAGGTGGTAGAACGCGCCCACGCCGGCCGTCGGACCGATAGCGGTGCGGTGCGAACCGTCAGCGAACACGTGATGCGACGCGAAGAGCGACGCCACGCCGAAGGTCACGAACGGGTCGAACCGCTCGCACCCGAAGAGCTTGTCGAACTCGTCGATGCCGGTCATGTGGAAGAGCCCGCGCGCGGCAAACTCCGTAACCGTCGCGTTGCCGCCGCGGGAGGAGACGGCGTTCGGCACCGCGCCCCCTTCCAGCTCCAACGCCAGATTGTCGGAAAGATACCACCCGCCGCGCACGGACACGGAGGCCGCACGCTTGAGCGAGTTCCCGTTGCCCGGCAGGAAGATGCCGCCAGACGCGCCAAGGTACGCTGGCGGGACGTCGACGGCCTCCTCGGCCGACACGCACGCCGCCGCCAGCAACGTCGCAAAAACAATGATCCTTTTCATGGCTGACAGTATAGCATATCCTACGCGCGGGGAAGCGGAAACGTGCAGGTGAGGCCCTGGTTCTCGCGCACGACGATCTTCCATATCTCGCGGTCGGCCGGATCCATCGGTTCGGGACGCGGATAGAAAAAGTCGCGCTGGCGGAGCGTCACCACGGCCTTGTCACCTTCCGTGCGCATAAGCGCATACCCTATGTCGCCCCAGTGGCCCGTGGACGGCAGGCAGAGCGTACGCTTGATCTGCGTGGAGTTCCATCCCTTGCGCATGAACTTCGTGTACCAGCGGTGGTCGTGCCCGTGGATGTAGCCCGCCACGTTCCGCGATGCCACGAGCAGCTTGTCTAGCGGCTTGCCGCCCGCCTTCAGCTCGTGCACCGGGAAGTGCGAGCAGACGAACACGGGCTTCTTCCACTTAGGAAGCGCGTCCAGCACCCAGTCCTGCTGGTCCTTCGAGAGGGCACCCGGGACGGGACCCATATCCTTCGGGCCGCGGTCGTCCGTACCCTGCAGGCCGTCGAGCATGAGGAAGTCCACCGCCCCCGCGTCCACGACGCTGACGATCCGGCCAGGGACCTTCGTCGTCTTCGCGTAGCGCGGATGCACCTCCAGGAAGGTGGAGCGGCGGTCGTGGTTGCCCATGCCTATCGTCACGGGGATGCCCGCGTCCTCCAGCAGCTTCAGGTATGGCGCGCTGCACTGGTAGTCCATCTTGTTGCCCCAGAGCCAGGCGAGGTCGCCGAAGACGACCGCGCGCGACGGCAGCGGATCGAGCTTCAGTATCTCCGCGACCGTCTCCATGATCTTCGAGCGCTGGAACACGTCGCCGTCCTTCTGGCCGTTGACGTGGATGTCGCTCAAAAGCACGGTCAGGTTGGGATCGTGCGCCGCCGGGCCGCCGGCGAACAGGCCTCCGGACGCGCATCCGCCAGCCAGCGTGGTCGTGCCCGCCGCGCCGGCGAGCCACAGGAATCCTCTGCGTGAAACGTTCATCTTACTTCTCCTTCTGCCATTTGCCGAGTTCTTCATAGAATCTGCGGAAACAGCTGTGCGTCATGCCGATGCCGTGGACGATCTGCTTGTCCTTCACGGGAATCGCGTTGTACGCGGAATAGACGGCGCACGGCGCGCAGGTGTTGTCCGCGAAGCCCACGGCCACGCGCACCGGGCACGCGATGCGGGAGGCGAAGTTCGCGCCGTCGAAGTAGGGCGCGTTGCGCTCCGCCGCCGCCTTGCCATCCTCGCGCTGGTTCTCGACGATGCGAGGCCAGCCGCTCTGGCGGCCCTTCAGGTAACCCATCGTGTCGGTGATCGCGGGCACGTACATCACGCCCTTCGTGAAGTGGCGGTTGAGGCCCAGCAGGAGGAACCCGAACCCTCCGCCCTGAGACGTTCCGGAATAGGTGAAGTGCGAGATATCCACCTCCGGACGCGCCGCGAGCCAGTTGGCGGCGCGGTTGATGCCGAGGAGCGCGCGGTAGAAGTAGTAGTCCTCGCGCGACTTCGCGATGCCGGCCACCGCGTACGAGGAAGTGCCGTACTTCTCCTTGAGCGACGCGACGTTCGCGGCGAAGAGCTTCTCCAGCTCGTCGAGGTCGAACGGCGGCTCGTATGGATGCACCGTGATGAGCATGCAGATGGCGTCGTCCGCGCCCTGCATGTTGTTCGTCCAGTGAGCGCGTCCGTTGCCTGCAGCCGGCACCTGGAAGCGCACGGGATACTTCTTCTCGGCCGAGGCGTCCTTGGGGATCGAAAGGTAGCCGTACACGCGCGTGCCGCCCCACGTGGCGAAGCTGATCCGCCAGAAGTTGAACGCCCCTGCAGAACGCTCAGGCAGCAGCTTCAGCTGCGGGTCTGCGGGCACCGTGGCGTCGAGATCGGCCACGGCCTTCGCCCAGAACGCGTCGAAGTCAGCCGGCGACGGGCTGCCCTTCTCGATCCTCTCCGGCTCGTATCCTACGCCGAACATCGTAGGCTTGCCCTTTCCGGCCGACACGGTGAGCCGCAGGAACCCGGGCGCGGAGAGCGTGCCGGAGAGGCGGAACGGATTCTCCTTCGCGAGGTCGACCGTGCGCTTGGCCTGCTGCTGCGGACCGAAGTTGTCCACGGTGGCCGATACGCTCCCCTCGGTTACGGGCTGTCCGTTCGTGCCGACAGCGGTCACGGCGAACGTGGCCATCTCGCCGCAGCGGTAGAGGCAGTTCTCCCTGTCGGCGGATATCTTGAACGTCAGGGCGTGAGCGCTGGCGACAAACGCGAATGCCGCAGCCAGCACAGGTAGTTTTCCAGCGAATGATGCCATCTTGTTCTCCTTGTGGTTTGAGGCGGAATTATACCACACCCGCACCGCAGGCGGCAAACGCGACAAAAAAAGGATGCGGCCGAAGCCGCATCCTTTTTTGTCCGCAAAGCGGATGTGCGCAAGTTACTTCGCGATGACGCGAGCCATCTCGAGGACCTTGTTCGAGTAGCCCCACTCGTTGTCATACCAGGAGAGGAGCTTCACGAAGGTCGGGTCGAGGCACATCGACTTGTCCGCGTCGAAGATCGACGTGCGGGCGTCGCCACGGAAGTCGGTGGAGACCACCGCGTCCTCGGTGTAGCCCAGGATGCCCTTGAGGG
>CAMPAF010000215.1 GCA_946631535.1 uncultured Verrucomicrobiota bacterium | reverse complement strand
CCGGGCGCATACTCCGGCTTGCCGCCGAACACCGCCGACGCCGTTGCCGTCGCGCCCGGAATTGACGGCTTGACGAGTCCCTGGAGCGGCTGGACGGACATCGCGTCGCCCGCGACCGTCAGCTCCACGACCGTGGCGATGGCGTCCCACGCGCAGTCCTGCACGTAGACAGTCAGCGTCCCCTTCCCGCTGGACATCCGCACGGACTTGCCGTCGAGCGTGCGGGCAGCGGTCACGGCCAGCGGCAGTCCCTGCAGGACGACCGGCTCGCGCATCTGCTGCATGAAATGGAGGTACACCTTGTCGCCCCGGCGCGTGGAGACCATGAGAAGCGACGGTTTCCACGGCCCGCCCCGCGTCCCGTAGATCGCCGCGGCGTGACGCCCCACCCAGTCGCCCATCTCCTTCAGGCGCGCCACCTGGCGCGGTTCGATGAGGCCGTCCGGCTGCGGTCCCACGTTGAAGAGGAAGTTGCCGTCACCGCCGATCGTGCGGAGAAGCGCATGCACGCACGTGTCGAGCGGCTTCATCGCGTCGCCAGGCTTCCACGCCCACTGGCGGCAGATCGTCATGCACGTCTCCCACGGACGGTCGAACTGGAACTTCCCGATGCGCTGCTCGGGCGTGTCAAAGTCGCCGGGGTGGCACGTGCGGTTGTTGACGAGGATGTCGGGCTGGATGGCGCGCTCCATGTTGATCACGCCCGCGCCGCGCCGCACGTCGAACAGCTGCGGCACGTCGTGCCAGAGGCAGAGGAGCGGACCGTAGTTCACGAGCAGCTCGCGGGACTGTGCCTTCATGTAGTCCGTGTAGCGGTCGAGGTCGTGCGCGGCGCGCGGCGTCTTGCCGCCGGGACTGGTGAGGGGGAAGTCGGGATGGTGCCAGTCGCAGGTGGAGTAGTACGCCCCGAACGCGAGGCCGGCGCGCCGGCAGGCGTCGGAGAGTTCCTTCGTCACGTCGCGCCCGAACGGCGTGTTCATGATGTTGTAGTCCGTCTCCTTAGTGTCCCACAGACAGAAGCCGTCGTGGTGCTTCGTCGTGAGGACGATGTACTTCATCCCCGCCGCCTTGGCGACGGCCACCCACTCGTCGGCGTTGAATCTCACGGGGTTGAAGCGCCTGTAGAGGTTGTCGTATTCCTCCACCGGCGTCTCGCGTCCGCGCGACCAGCCGATCTCCTTGCCCGTGAGCGACACGGGGCCCCAGTGGATGAACATGCCGAAGCGCAGGTCGCGCCACCGCTTCACCGCCTCGGGCCGCGCCGGGACCGCGCCTTGCACGAGCGGCGCGAGGTTACGCGCGTCGCTCCAGCCGCACGACGGTTGAGCCGCGACGGCCGCGGCGCCGAGCGCGACGATCGTACCCGCGAAAAATCCAAGTCTTGTCATGGGGATCTTCTCCAGGGGAAACGCGACGATCCGGCGTATCCGCGAACAAATCCGCGTCAGTACGCAAACTCGAGCTCGCTCTTCGGGCCGCCGCAACCGAACCGGAAGACGTGCACGGCGCGCTTCGCGGGCTTCACCGCCACGAGGTCGATCATCATGTCGCGCGAGCGGTCGAACTTGAGCTCGATCTTCGGGCAGCGCGCGCCCATCACGATACAGTCGCGCGGCGTGGTGCCGTAGCCGGGGCGCGTGGTCCAGTTCACGCCGTCGATGTTCATGTGCCGCTCCAGGTGCGTGTGCCCGAAGAACGCGCCAACGAACAACGCCTTGGCGTTGGAGAAGTCCCACTTGATCTTGTCGTATTCGCCCGTGATCGGCGGATTGTGGAACCCCTGCACGAGGTCGCCTCGGTGGTGCGCGAAGTCGTCCACGATCTGCATGAAGATCATCTCGCGCTTCATCGACGACGGCTCCAGGAAGCGGCGCCAGCAGCCAAGGATGTGCGGCGCCTGGATGTGCTGCATCAGGGCCACGTGCCACCCCTCCGGCGCGGCGAGGAAGGTGTCCGCGAGGAACTGGAGCTGTCCGCGCGACATGCCGCCGTACCCTTCGTCCGACGTGTTGAGGAACACCATGCGGAACTTCTTCGCGGGGATGTCGTAGTAGCCCCACGTGCCGCATTCGGAGAGCACGATGTCGTGACCCTTCCCCTTGTTGACGCCGCGGTTGAAGGTGTCGCCGAACTGCTTCGAGGTGTAGCGGCCCCTCGCGTGGTCGTGGTTGCCCATGCTGAAGAGCGTCGGCAGCGGCTCCTTCTCGTACACCTTCACGAACCCGTCGATGACCGGCTGCACCTTGTCCCATTCCGGCGCGGAGCCGAGGATGTTCACGTCGAAGTCCATGTCGCCCAGGTTGGCGAGGAAGTCGGAGCCCGTGGCGTGCGCGATCGCCCGCTGGAAGATGACGTGGCTCTTGGAATCCCGCCAGTTCGGCGTCTCGGCGTTGAAGCCGGGGGCGTGCGAGTGGATGTCCGTGATGAGCGGAAACGCCACCGTCTCGTCGGCGCCCTTCCACGCCCTGTAACGGGCGGTCCCGTCCAGGATCGCCGCCACCGCCCATTCGGGCAGCTGGATGCCGTCGACCGTCCAGGCAGGGACGGAGGCGGCGCGGAGGCGCGTGGCTGCGGTTGCGGCGGTCATGCCGAGGAATGTGCGTCTTGAGAATTTCATCTGATGTTCCTTCCTGTCACGGAAAACACCGACCCCGCTGGCGGAGTCGAATCCGCCACATTATACCACAGGTTCCGCTCCTCTGGCAGACGGACAAGCGGTCTGTTCCTCCAACGTTACGACAGCTTTGGCCTGACGCGGCGGGTGGCGACGGCCGTGGACGGATCCTCGGGCCAGTAGTGCTTTGGATAGCGTCCTCGCAGATCTTTGCGCACGAGCGCGTAGGCGCCCTTCCAGAATCCGGCCAGGTCCTTCGTGATCTGCACTGGGCGCTGCGCCGGCGAAAGGAGACGCATCACGATCGGCACCTTGCCACCCGCCACCTTCGGCGTCTCCTGGAGGCCAAAGCACTCCTGCAGGCGCACCGCCACGAACGGTTCCGCCTCCTCGTAGTGGATCGTCATCTGCGATCCGCTCGGCACCTCCATCTTGACGGGCGCGAGCCTGTCGAGCGAGCGCCTGTCCAGCCCGGCCTCGGCGAGCGCCGCGTCCAGCACCGCCGCGAGGTCGAGCTTCTGCAGGTGGCTCCAGCGGCTCATGCCAAGCGTGAAGCCGGCGAAGAGATCCTCGAGCCGCGCGAGGAGCGCGTCGTCGGAAACGTCCGGCCAGTCGCCGCCAAGTTCGCGGTGCAGGAAGCAGATGCGCGCCTGGAGCTGGCGCGTCCCAGGTGTCCACGGCAGCTGCGCGATGCCCTTCTGGCGGATGCCGTCGAAGAGCGCAGCCTGCACGGCAGCCTCGTCGGGCTGCGACTGTCCGCCGGACCGCATGACCATCTTCCAGAGGCGCCGCACCTTCACGGCCTTCACTGCCTCGGTCCGACGGTCCCATTCCGTCTGCACGTCTTCCTCTATCTCCGCCGCGAATATCTCCTCGACGGCTTCCTCGGAGATCGGCGCGGCAAGATGTATCTTCGCGTCGCCACCGCCATCGTCGAGGTCGCACAGCACCAGGTACTCGGCCGTAGCGAGCGATTCCGTGCGCTCCATGTACGCGCCACGACCGCCCGTCATCTGGAACGTGCCGTTGCCGCGGTTGTGCGCGATGCGGTCCGGAAACGCGAAGCACAGCAGCTCGCCAGGCTCGTGGCATGGCGAGGAAGTCCTGCCGCAGAACCTTTCCCAGCGCCGCGCCAGCTCGCGCATCCTGGACGATGGCCGCACGTCGCGGATGTCGGTCACCGAGTGCGGCGCGCCTTCCTCCAGAATTGCCGCGAGCGTGCACGCCTCGGCCGAACCCGTGCGCAGGATCATGTTCGCGAGGCGCGGATGCGCTGGCAGGCGCGCCATCTGCCGCCCGTGCGCCGTGATGCGCCCTTCCGCATCGAGCGCGCCCAGCATCCGCAGGACGCCCTTCGCGTTCTCCCAGCTCGCGGCGGGCGGCGGCGTGAGCCACGGCAGGCCGTCCAGCGCCGTCGTCCCCCACGTCGCCGCCGTCAGCACCGTCGGCGCGAGATCGGCATCCGCGATCTCGGGCTTCATGGCCGGCTGGAGCATACGGTCCTGCGATTCCGTCCAGAGCCGCAGGCAGATGCCGGGGCAGACGCGTCCCGCGCGTCCCCTGCGCTGCTCGGCGCGGTCGCGCGTGAGGCGCAGCGTCTCCAGCCGGCTCATGCCCGAGCGCGGCGAGAACCTGCTCACGCGCATGAGCCCGGAGTCGATCACCGTCGTCACGCCTTCGATCGTCAGCGACGTCTCGGCGATGGAGGTAGACAAGATTACCCGACGGGGCCCGTCACCGGCGCGACGCGCCACCACGCGATCCTGCTCCTCCTTGGGTAACGCGCCGTACAGCGGCAAGACCTCCACCTCTCTTCCCTGTGCCTCTGCGACCCTGTGCGAGGAGATGTCTCCCCGCAGCTCCTCCTGGCACCTCTTGATCTCCCCCTCGCCCGGCAGGAAGCAGAGGATGTCGCCGCCCGGCAGGGCCAGCGCGCGCTTCACCGCGCCCGCCATCTGCACGGCGATCGGCGCAGTCGACTCCACCTGCAGGTAGCGCGTCTCGACGGGAAACATCCGCGCCTCCGCGGTATGGACGTCCGCGTCGCCAAGGTGCGCGGCGATGGCGTCCACGTCCAGCGTGGCGGACATCACGAGGAGGCGCAGATCGGGCCTCAGCGCCCGCCGCACGTCCACCGCCATCGCGAAGCCGAGGTCGCACGAGAGCGACCGCTCGTGGAACTCGTCGAACACGACCAGCCCCACGTCGGCCAGCTCCGGATCGGCCACTAGTCGCTGCGCGAGCAGTCCTTCCGTGACGATCTCAAGCCTCGTGCGGGCAGAAACCTTCCGCTCCAGGCGGACCTGGAAACCGACAGTCTCGCCCACGCTCTCGCCCATCTTGCGCGCGATGTACGCCGCGCAGCTGCGCGCTGCGAGCCGACGCGGCTCCAGCATGAGGATCTTCTTGCCTTTCAGGAACGGCGCGTCCAGCAAGGCGGGCGGCACGCAGGTGGTCTTTCCGCTCCCTGGCGGCGCGCGCAGCACCACGTCGCGGTTCTTCTCCAGCGACGCGCGTATCTGCGGGATCACCGCCTCTACCGGAAACATGTCCGTTGTCTCCTGCACCTGTCCTGATGCCTGACGCTAAGCGCCCTTCTTGGCCGCATTCGCGAAACCGCCCGGCAGCTTGGCGAGGTCGATCTCGTCCACCGTGAACGGCTTCGCCGTGCGCCACGCGC
>CAMPAF010000214.1 GCA_946631535.1 uncultured Verrucomicrobiota bacterium | reverse complement strand
AGTGGAAAAACGGAATGTCGCGCTCCTGTGCTATGCGACGGCCCATGACATACCGGTCACGACGCCAGAGGTGCTGGCGGCGCTGGGAGTCGGGAAATCGCGGGCCTACGTGCTCAAGGAGACATGCATGAAAAAGATCGCGAAATTCTTCTCGGACAAGGGCATCGCCCTCAACGACCGACTTGCGGCGCAGACCCTGCTGGCTGCCTGCGAGTCGGCGCTTGCGCCGGAAACCCTCAAGAAGCTCGGAAAGTGAGGTGGACCATGACGAGCCAGAACTTTGACCGGAACCGTTTCCTTTCCGTCTTCCGCCGCGAGTGGGAGATGTACAAGGCGCGCGAGGCTGATCCGGCGCGCAAGCCGTCCGGCACGCAAGCCTCCTCCTCAGCGACGTTCGACCAGCCCGTCTCGGGCGGCGAACTGCGCCTCTTCGCCGATTTCCCATCGCCCGTGACCGGACTGCTGGCCGGCGTTTCCGCCAAAGGCTGGCGCGTGGTGCCGGTCTCGCCGTTCACCGTGCCGGCGTCCGACCGCGAGATCCTCATCGGCTCGCGCGTCTATCAGCTGTGGAACGCCTGCGACCTTCCTGCCGAGACCGTCTCCCGGAGCTGGACCGTGGACACCGTGCCGCCCGAAGACCTGGCAGACGTGAAGACAGCGCTCAACGCCACGCCAGGAGATGCGCTAGCGGACGATCTCGTCGCATGCACGGGACTGCCGATCACGGACGCGGACGACCCGCGCCACGACTACGAGCGGACGTTCCGCTTGGCGGCACCTGGCGCGTCTCATGCGCGTCGCCGCAGGCTGTGGATGTATCTGGGGCCGGCGCTTGCCGCGTCGCTTCTGCTGGCGGTAGGGGTGCCGGTGCTCCTCATGCAGGAACATGCTGCGGAGTCCGGCCGCGCAGGAGCGCGGCCCTCCCGCGAGAAGGGCGCAGCTTGCTGCGACCGCGAAGAAACACGATATTCCCAGATGGTGGAACCTGCCAAGGTGACTTCAGTAGATGCGCTTATGAACGTCAAGTCCCCTGTCGTGATGAAATCGGTCGCAGGGACTGCGCGGAACGCTGGCGTACGCGGAAGCTACACCTCCGGGAAGCGTCAGCGCGAGGTCGCATGCGAGGCTGCGTACATGTCGTGCGCACCGGCGTGTGCGCCGGCCCCAAAGATGGGCGCCAGGCCAATCGCGCCGCGGATGGCGCAGGCGCCGCGCGCCGATGCGGCAGGAACGGAACAGTTCGCGCCGTTCAAGGAAAACGAGTTCCTGGAAGTGACGGGCAATCCGCTATCCACGTTCGGGCTGGACGTCGACACGGCCAGCTACACGACGATGCGGCGCTACCTCACGGAGATGCGCCGCCTCCCGCCGGCGGACTCGGTGCGCATCGAGGAGTACGTGAACTACTTCTCCTACGATTACGCGGGGCCGACGGGATCGGTGCCGGTGGCTGTGGAGTGCGAGCTCGGCGCGTGCCCGTGGAACGCGTCGCACAAGCTGCTGCGCGTCGGCGTGCAGGCGAAGCGCGTCCCCAAGGAGTCGATCCCGCCCTGCAACCTCGTGTTCCTGATCGACAAGTCCGGCTCGATGAACGCCAACGGCGGGTTCTCGCTGCTCGTGCAGGCGCTGCGGCTTCTTACGGACCAGCTGCGGACAGAGGACTCCGTCTCGATCGTCTCCTACGCGAGCGGCGTGCAGGTGGAGCTGCCTGCCACGTCAGGCGCGGAGAAGTCGCGCATCCTGCAGGTCCTCGACGGTCTGCGGGCCGGCGGCGCCACCTCGGGCGGCGAAGGCCTGCAGCTCGCCTACGAGCAGGCGATGAAGAACTTCTCCGCCAAGAAGAACAACCGCGTCGTGCTAGTCACGGACGGTGACTTCAACGTGGGCATCCGCAATCCCTCCGAGCTTGAGCGGTACATCGCGACGAAGCGCGAGACGGGCGTGTTCCTGACGGTCCTCGGCGTCGGCTACGGCAACTACCAAGACGCGATGATGAAGAAGCTGGCGAACGCCGGCAACGGGAACTACGCGTTCCTCGACAGCATCCTCGAGGCGAAGAAGGTTATGATGACGGAGTTCGGCGGCACGATGATGACGGTCGCCAAGGACGTGAAGCTGCAGCTGGAGTTCAACCCTGCCCAGGTCTCAGCGTACCGTCTCCTCGGCTACGAGAACAGGCTGCTCGCGGCGAAGGACTTCAACGACGACAAGAAGGACGCCGGCGAGATGGGCAGCGGCCATTCGATGACTGCGTTCTACGAGCTCGTGCCGGCCGGCGCGACGAATGCGGTGGCGAAGACTGACGCGCTCAAGTACCAGAAGCAGGTGCCGGTGGCAAACGAGGAGCTGCTGACCGTGAAGCTGCGCTACAAGCTGCCTGACGCGGACACCAGCACGCGGATGGACCAGCCTGTGGTGGCGAAGGACATCACACTCGCCGAGCCTACGGAAGCGTTCCGGTTCGCCTCGTCGGTTGTGGAGTTCGCGCTCATCATGAAGAGATCAGCCCACAAGGGCTCGGCGTCCTTCGACGCGGTTATCAAGCGGGCTCGCGCGGCGAAGGGCCGCGACGACGACGGCTGGCGCGCCGAGTTCATCCGCCTAGTCGAAACGGCGCAGCTTATGATGAAGACGGCCCATGCTCCGGACATCTCGGTTGATTCCGGTTTGTAATCGGCTCATTTCACCTTAGCCGCGTCAAAAGACCTCTTCTCGCCGAATACGCACCGATCGCGTGCCTCAAGCCGCACGGACACGCGACCGCGCGCCGGCACCCGCAACGACAACTCGCCCGTTGCGCCGAGGCGATCCACCCGCGACGCCACCGGCGCGCGGGCGAGTTCCTTTCCGGCCTCATCCCGCGCAACCAACTCAACGCCGCCACGGGAGGGACGCGCTCCTGCGCGTCCGCCATCTCCCGCCACCCACGCCGCCACGCCCACATTCCCCAACCGCGCGCGTACAATGACCTCATCGCCCACGCGCTCAGTCGTGAACATGTCAAACTCCGCATCCAGATGCTTCGGCGGGTTAGTGCCGTCGTACGGCACGCCGCCGACGGCCACGAGCGGACAGTTCCCCGAATCGAACTCCGCACCATCCAAGCGTACGCCCAGCATCTTTCCCGCCGCCTGCGCCGCGGCATACGCATCCGCGCCCTCGCCAAACGCCGCGCGGCAGTACCCGCCCGCATGCGCGTCGCGGTCGAACGTCATCCACGTGTCCGGCGCGGCGCGAGAACGCGCCGCACGGAGCGCGGGCGCGTACTCGCGGATGAGGCGAGCGGCCGGACGCTCCTCGCCCGACGGCGCGATGATGCCGTAGTCGCTCTTCTCGCCCACGCGGTAGCCGCCCGGCCACCACCACGGCACCGTGCCGTTCGCGCCCGCGCGCAGAGCGGCGCGGTAGAATCGCGCGGAGTAGGTGCCCTGCTTCTCGATGCCGGCCGGCGACGCCTCCATCGTCCCAGCATCCCACGCGTTGCGGCCGAACTCGGACCACACGATCGGCTTGCCGCCCGTCGTGGCGTCCACGTACCGAGTGATCCACCCGATGGCGGCCTCCCCCGCGTCCGTGTCCGGCACGGCGTAGCCCTCGGGGCAGATGAAGTCGATGTGGCGCACCGGACCCGACAGCGCGAAGTCGTACGGCAGCGTGTTGCCCTGCCGGAAGCTCACGAGGTGGTTCGGGTCGATCGCGCGCAGGCGCCGCGTGGCGTCGTTCCACGCGCGGCTCGTCGCGTTGTCCATGAACCGCCGGTACGCCGCCATCTGCACGCGCCACGGGCCGTCCTCGACGAACCACCTGTCCACCGGGCCGATCACCTCGCCCTTCGCGTTGCGACGCGCGGGCACGCCCCAGTCCCGCTCCGCGCGCGCCACGCTGCCGTACTGGTCATTGATCCACTGCCGCCATGCGGCATCCCACCGGGCACGCGCCGCGTCGTTCTTGAAGAGGTGGTTTCCTGGTTCCCAAATCGTGTCGTAGGCAATGATCGTCGCGTTGCCAACAAGCCGTCCAGCCGCAAGGAACTCCGCGCCTTCCTGGTCGCGGAAAGCGAGCGGCGATGCCCAGCCTACGTAGAGGTTCACATATATGCCGTGCGCACGGCAGCGACGCAGCACGTCGAGCAGATTGCGGATGTGCTTCACCGCCGGCGCCTGGATGCTGATCATCGTGCCGCCCATGGCCGCGAAGTGGGCGAGGTCACGCTCGACGAGCACGGGCGAGTAGGCTTCCCCGCGCATCCAGCCACCCCAGTAGTCCGTGTGCGCCATGCCCGCGATGTAGCCCGGCCAGAAGTTGACGCCCACCGGATACCACGGCTTTCCGCGCAGCATGAAGTTGCCGTCCTTCACCGTGATGAAATCATCCGGCGCGTCGGGCCCCTCCGGCAGCACGGCGAACTCGTGCGTAATCTCGTCTTTGCCCAGGCGCACGGACACGCGGCACGACGCGTAGCTCGGACGCAACGCCGCCGAACACGCCACCGCCACGCCGTTCGTGAGCGTGGCGCGCCACACGACGCGACCTTCCGCGTCACAGACCTCCGCCTCGGCGGAGGTCGCCGGACCGTACCAGTCCGCGCCCACCCGTATCGGCTCGCCGGGGAAATACGCGAACTTGTCCGTACCCGCGCAGTACAGATACGAACCGCCTACCAGCCGCGCAACCATTTCGGCCGCGCAGGAGCGCGGCCCTCCCCCGGGAGGGTCGCAGCTTGCTGCGACCGCCATACCGCACCCCGCCAACCGACGCGCGGGCTTCCCCGGCCGCCGTTCGAGCAGCATCCACTCGGCGGCGCCTTCGCCGCCATATCCGTCGGCTTCGGTCGCGCAGGAGCGCGACCCTCCCGTGCTAGTAGCGCGAACGGTACGCAACGGAATGAAACGCCAGAAGATGCCCTGACCGAACCCCTCGCCCAACGCGCGGGGAATCGCGCATAGCTCGCCCGCCACGCGCATAGTCTTGTAGCGCGGATACACTCCGTCCTGTTCGGGCACGACCGTCTCCGGCACGGCGCCTGCGCCGGCGAAGGGATCGCGACAGGAGCCGAAGTCGCGGAAGCGGACAGATCCGGCGCGCCCGGCCATCACAGGCGTATGCGACTGGGAGAAGCCCAGGCCGATGTCGACCGCGCGGGCGGGATTGAAATGGTCTCCGTGGCCGCCACGTCCCTTCGCGCTTGAATCGCGCCAGTAACGAAAATCATCGCGCGCGAGCGTCACGCGCGCCCACTCCGTGCCGATCGGCGCCGTCGCGATCCAGCGGCTGCCGTCCGACTCCACGAACTCCACCGA
>CAMPAF010000213.1 GCA_946631535.1 uncultured Verrucomicrobiota bacterium | reverse complement strand
GGTCGAGCTTCAGGTTGATGACGTTGTTGCCGAGCAGGCGGCCGATGAGGAACTCCAGCGAGAGGTAGTACACGCGGCGGGTGTTCTGGCGGTGGTACTCCTCCTGCGTCTCCATCCAGCGCTCCACGAGCCTGTCGCGGATGGCGTACGCGAAGGCGGCGTACTGGTCGCGGGGCGTCGCGCTGCCCTCGTACTTGGCCTGGCTGTAGCGCAGGTGCCACGCGTAGTCCTGCTTCAGGCCTTCTACTGTCATCTCGACGCGCTTGTCGCGCCGCTTGTTTCCTTTGGTGTCCATGTTCTCTTCTTTCTCCGAAAAGCTCATATAGTATATCAAATCCTTTCGCGCGTGTTCGGGAGAATATGGTATACTGTTTGCCAACCACAAGGCAAGGAATAGCTTTGAACCACGAAAACGAAGGCGGTAACATGAGAAAAACGCTTCTGGCGGCGCTTCTGGCGATCGCGGGTATGGCGCAGGCGGCGAAGGTGTCGTCGGTCTCGGTGAAGATGTCCGACGGGACGGACCTGAACACGGGCGACGTGATTGCGCGCTGCCAGGTGAAGGTGGGCGACGAGTTCGACCCCGAGCAGTGCGCGCGCGACGTGCGCGCGCTGCGCGACGTGGGCGAGTACGACAACATCGTCCTCAAGGCCGAACATGGGGCCAAGGGCATCGACATAACCTACGTCGTGACGCCAAAGCTCCGCTTCCAAGGTCCGCTCAACGTAAATGGCAACGACTACTGGTCGCGTTCGAAGATCACGTCTCTCTCGGAGCTGAAGGACGGCTATCCGTACGGCGAGGCCGACTTTGAGGCGGCGGCGGGCCGTATCAAGCGCGCGTACCAGAAGAAATTCTTCCCGGACGTGAAGGTCTCGTACCGGCTCGAGCCGATCCAGGACTCCCCCGGCGCCGTGCACGTGACGATGGACATCGAGGAGGGGGCCCGGAAGAAGATACACGCCTTCGTCTTCCGTGGGCAGAACACGGTCTTCGAGAAGTACTCGTGGTGGGATCCCGAGGGTTGGCTCAAGGATGACGCCTATCCTCTGCGCGCCACCTTCGACGATTATCCGTGGTGGAATCCATGGGGCTGGTTCAGCGACGCCCCTGCCACCGACCAGGACTTCGCGGAAGCTCGCGACAAGGTGGCCGCCTACTACCGCGACAGGGGCTTCCTCGACGTGAAGGTGTCCCTGCCGGAGGAGGAGATCCTGCCGAACGGCGAGGTCGACCGCGTATTCACCATCGAGGAGGGCGTGCAGTACAAGGTGGGCCGCATGTCCGTCGTCGGCACGAAGCAGTATCCTGCCGACGCGGTGCTCGCCGCGAACAAGACGCTCGCCACGGGCGACATCGCCGGCGCGGCCGCGATGGCCGAGGCCGCGCGCCAGATGGAGGTGTTCTGCGGATCTGGCGAAAAGCCGCTCTCCGACACGCACGTCACAGTCCGGCAGATGCCGTCCGGCGCGAACCCGGAGGTGATCGACCTCGAGTTCGCGGTGGAGGAGGGCGTGCCCGTGATAATCAACAGGGTTCTCATCCGCGGCAACGACTACACGAAGGACAAGGTGCTTCGCCGCGAGATCTCGCTCTCGCCGGGCGACCCGATGCTTGCCGACAAGGCCGAGCGCAGCAAGCACCGCCTGGAGAACCTGCGCTACTTCGACCGCGTGCAGTACTACCTTGAGAAGGTCGACGGCGGCGAGGCGAAGGACGGCAAGCCCGAGGTGCGCGACCTCGTGTACGAGGTCTCCGAGCACAGCACCGGAAACTTCTCGGTCGGCATCGGCGCCAGCTCCATGGATTCCGTTTACGGCATGATCGAGCTGAGGGAGCACAACTTCGACCTCTTCAAGCCGTGGCGGTTCCGCGGCGCAGGGCAGAAGGGGCGCATCTCGGCGATGGTCGGCCCCCGCGTCCAGAACTACGAGGCGTCCGTCACCGAGCCATACCTCTTCGACCGACTGCTGGAGCTCACGGTCGGCGGCTACAGCAGGTGGAGCGGCACGCACGACGAGTACGACGTCATCCGCACCGGCCTGTTCGGCGACCTCTCGTATCCGGTCAAGTTCTGGCCGACGGCCAGGACCACGGGACGCCTCGGCTTCTACCTTGCCGCGGAGTACATCTCGATGGATGACGTAGAGAACAGCATCTGGTACAACCCCAAGACGCGCGACACGGCGTGGCGCGCGTTCAAGGAAGAGGAGCACAAGTATAGCGAGAACTGGGAAATCCCGATCCAGATATACTGGAGGGACGACACTACCGACAAGGTCTTCTTCCCGACCAGGGGACATCGCACGAAGATCTACGGGCAGGTCACCGCAGGCGACAACGACTACTGGAGGATCGGCTTCGACTATCGCCAGTATTTCACCGTCGTGAAGAAGTACGGCCATGTCTTCGCATTCCGCCTGCACGGCGAGACGCTCGATGCGTTCTCCGGGGACGTGCCGATCTACGACCGCCTGTTCCTCGGCGGCCCGTACGACATCCGCGGCTTTGACAGGTACGAGATATCTCCCCACATCTGGAAGCGGGTCGGCAAGCGCGGCAGCAACGCGTCCTGGGGCGGCCAGACCGCCTGGTTCGCCAAGGTGGAGTATGTCATCCCCGTCATCAAGTATCTCAGCGTGGCGCTGTTCTCCGACCTCGGCAGCGTGGGGACCGACGAGTTCGACTTCGAGACGGACAACTTCTGCTGGACCATCGGCCTTGGCCTTCGCCTCAACATCGAGTCCTTCCCGATCCGTCTCGACTTCGCAACGCCGATCGTCGATCCTGACGACGACGTGGACGAGCAGGTGTTCTCGTTCACCATCGGCCGCGACTTCTAAGCCAAAGAGTAAAAATCAAGGACATCCAACAATGAAAAAGACTGTAATTGCGCTGGCAATTCTCGCGAGCCTGTCTGCCTTCGCAGACCTCAAGATCGGCACGGTGAACATGATCCACCTGGTGGAGCTGCACCCCACTCACGAGTCTAACAAGACGCTCGTGAAGTCGTCCAACGACGACTTTAAGGCCAAGCTGGACGAGAAGCAGGATGCGCTCAAGGCCATGCTAGACGAAGCCCGCAAGACGTACGACGACCTGCAGAACCCCATGCTGTCAGCTTCCGCGAAGGCGGACGTTCAGAAGAAGCTGGACGGGATGCAGCAGAAGGTCAATGCCGCGCGTCAGGACCTGATCCGCTCGGAGCAGAACTACCGCGAGACTATGAACGACCTCGAGACCCGTCTCCTGAAGATGGAGACCTCCGACATTCGCGCCAAGATCGCCGTGTACGCGAAGGAGAAGGGGCTTGACCTTGTGATCGACTCCACGATGGCGGCATACGCGAACGATTCTCTTGACGTTACCGACGACATCCTGAGCGCGATGAAAGTGGATCCCGCAAAGCGGAAGGCGCTCAAGGACAAGGGCAAGGAGAAGAAGAGTGAAGGCAAGTGAGCTGGCGGCCCGTCTCGGCGGCACGCTGGAGGGCGACGACGTCGAGCTGTTCGCGTGCGGCGGACTCGAGGAGGCCCGCAAGGGCGACCTTTCCTTCTGCAAGGACGTGAAGCACGTCAAGCTCGTGCAGTCCACCCAGGCCTCGGCCGTCCTGCTGCCGCCTGACTGGTCTGACGGCGCCCCATGCTCCATCATCCGCGTGGCGGACCCGAACCATGCCTGCATGGCGGCGGCAGAGATGTTCGCGCCGCCCACGCCGGTCCGCGCGCCAGGCGTGCATCCTACGGCCATCGTCGATCCGTCTGTGAAGCTCGGAGAGAACGTTCACGTCGGCGCATACACGATCATCGAGAAGGACACGGTGATCGGCGACGGCGCGGTCATCGAGGCGCAGGTGTTCATCGGCGAGAACTGCACGGTCGGCGCGCGCACGCACATCTACCCTCAGGTGACCCTACGCGAGGGCACGAAGGTGGGCGCGGACTGCATCTTCCACTGCGGCGTGCGCCTCGGCGGCGACGGCTACGGCTTCAACAACGGTCGCCGCGAGGACGGCAGCGTCTACATCGAGAAGATTCCGCAGCTCGGCATCGTGGAGATCGGCGACGGCGTGGAGATCGGCTCCAACACGACGATTGACCGTGCGCGCATCGGCCGCACCTACATCGGTCCGATGACGAAGATCGACAACCTCGTGCAGATCGGCCACAACGTCAAGGTCAAGGGGTATTCGGGGCTCATCGCGCAGTCCGGCGTCGCCGGCTCGACCGAGATCGGCTACGGCTGCCTCATCTGGGCGCAGGCCGGCATCTCGGGCCACATAAAGATCGCCGACGGCGTGCAGGTGGGCCCGCAGGCGGGCGTGCCGCAGTCGCTCGACGGCTCTCTCAAGTACGTGATCGGCGCTCCGGCGATGTCCATGAAGGACCTCGCGGCCATCACGCTCGCGCCTAAGATGATCGCCAAGCTCAAGGCCGAGGTGAAGGAGCTGAAGGCCCGCCTCGCCGCCGCCCCCACGGCATGAAACCCGTCGTAGTCATACCCACCTACAACGAGAAGGAGAACGTCGCGGCCATGGCCGAGGCCGTCCTTGCCGTCCTCCCGCCTGAGGGCATGATCCTGTTCTGCGACGATAGCTCGCCAGACGGCACGGGCGCGATCATCGACGGACTGTGCGCCGCCGAGCCGCGCATCCAGGTGCTCCACCGCGAGAAGAAGGAGGGCCTCGGACGCGCCTACGTGGCCGGGTTCGCTCGCGCGCTCGCGATGGGCGCCACGCACGTCGTCGAGATGGACTGTGACTTCTCCCACGACCCGAAGGATGTGGCGCGCATGCTGGAGGCCGCCGCGGACGCCGACGTGGTGATCGGCAGCCGCTACGTGAAGGGCGGAAAGTGCGTGGGCTGGCCGTTCAAGCGCTGGGCGATCTCTCGGGCGGGCGGCATATTCATCCGCATCGTGCTCGGGCTTCCCGTCAAGGATCCTACCGGCGGCTTCAAGTGCTTCACGCGCGCCGCGCTCGAGACGTTGGGAGACTTCTCGACCATCCGCTCGTTCGGATACTCTTTCCAGATGGAGATGAACTTCCGCATGTGGAAGGCGGGCCTGCGCCTGAAGGAGATCCCCATCACCTTCGCGGAGCGTCGCGCCGGCTACTCGAAGATCAGCGGCTCCATCGCCGTGGAAACGCTGAAGATGGTTTTTCGGTTGAGAGGCGAACGTTGAGAGGTAGGGGCTAGTAATGTCGGTCACCGACTGTCGAAAGTCGTTTTTCATGTGGCTGCGCGCGCTGCGCATCAACCAGTGGACGAAGAACGCCGTCGTGTTCGCGGCGTGGTTCTTCGCCGTGGC
>CAMPAF010000212.1 GCA_946631535.1 uncultured Verrucomicrobiota bacterium | reverse complement strand
AGGTGTACGAGAAGAGCGAGTACGGGCGCACGCCCGTGCAGGCCGAACGCGACCTCCTCGTGTCGCTCGGCGGCGTGTGGATCGACTCAACCGAGAGCAAGTGGACCCAGGTGAAATGATTTTCCCTTGCGTGAAGTAAAAGGCTATTTCGCGTCATTCGCCCTTCATCGGGCGGTTCATTAGGATGCTGATGGCCTCCTTCGCCGGAAGGCCTTCGTGGCAAAGGCGGCAGACCGTCTCCGTGATCGGCATCTCGACGTTCAGCTCGCCGGCCATGGCGCGCACGACCTGCGCGTTCCACACGCCCTCCGCCACCATCTTCATCGATCCCACGATATCCGAAAGCCGCTCGCCCCTGCCGAGCCGCTCGCCTACGCTGCGGTTGCGCGAGTGGCGCGACGTGCAGGTCACGACGAGATCGCCCATGCCCGAAAGCCCAAACACGGTCTTGGGATCTGCGCCGAGCGCGCCTGCGAATCGCGCCACCTCGGCGATGCCCCTGGTGATCAGCGCGGCGCGCGTGTTGTCGCCGAAACCAAGACCGTCGGACACTCCGACCGCCAGGGCGATCACGTTCTTCACCGCGCCGCCTACCTCCACGCCAACGGGATCGTCAGAGGCATATACGCGGAACACGGGACCGCTCCATATTCCCTGTACGAGTTGCGCGTCTTCGATGTTTTCGGACGCCGCCACTACCGCAGTCGGGATGCCGCGTGCCACCTCCTCGGCGTGGGACGGGCCGGAAAGCGCGACGATGCGCCTGCGGCCAAGCGCTTTCTCAGCGAGGACTGTCATGCGCACATGCGTCCGCTCGCAGAATCCCTTGGCGAGCGAGACGACGAGCGCGTCTGCAGGCACGTGGCTCCTGAATCTGGAGCAGACGTCTTGAAAAAAGCGGGATGGAGTGGCGAAGACCACGACATCCGCCCCTGCGGCGTCCGACAGCTCGGTCGTCCACTTTATCCTGTCCGGCAGCGCGACACCTGGTAGATAGCGGGGGTTCGCCCGCGTGCTGGCGATTTCGCGCACGTAGGCGGCATCCGCGCCCCATACGGTCACGTCGTGCCCGTATCCCGCTAGAAGCAGCGCATTCGCGGTGCCCCAGCCGCCATCTCCCGCGATGAAGATCTTAAGGGGATTTTTGCCGTAACTCATGTTTGTTTGCGTTCCTTATAGCTGCCTTGTCCCAGAAAGTCGGCCATGATGCGGAGATGTCGCTGGACGAGAGCGGCATGTTTGGACTTGCGTATGGCCGACATGGTTTTCTCCTTGTTCCGTTTGCTGGATAGTATATCAAATTGACGGATGCCGCGCCCTGCACGGGCGCAAACGCAACCATGCCGATTTGTGCTATACTTTCGCCATGAAAAAGAGTCGTTTGACAAGGTTCCTCGCCGTACGGCGGATGGGGATTGTGCGCATGGCCGCATGCGCGGCCTTCTTTGCCTGTGTCGGCGTATGCCCGGCCGCAGTTGAACCGGGCGAGAACATCGTGCTGAACGGCGCGCTTGAGGCCGACCAGGCTTCTTCGCCGCCGTTCTGGAACGTGAACAAGCCGGAAAAGATTTCATGGAAGCCGTCCGGCGGTCCGGACGGAAGACCTTACGTGTCGATCTTGTCGGATGAACGCGATCCGGCCGAGGCGACCTTCCGCCAATACGGCCTGCGTCTCGTCGAGGGCGGCAAATACAGGATCTCCGCCTACGTGCGCACGAAGGCACTGTCCACGGGCTATGGCGGCGTGGAGGTGGTGAATCACGGATGGTACAGGGGCGCGAGCGCCGGCAAGCTGCCGTCCGACACGGCCGGCAAGTGGGTGAAGCTCGAACATGACTTCACGTGTTTCGCCTCCAAGGACGGGACATATTCGCTGGTGGCGTTTCTGACGAAGTTCAAGGGGACGTTCGACGTGGCGGACATCCGCCTCGTCGCTCTGGACGAGGCAGCCCTCAAGAAGACGGAGCGTTCGCCGATCTTCGCCATCCAGTCGAAACCGCGGCTGATTCCGTTCAACCCGATTCTCGGGAAGATTCCGCTCTACGATTCGACCGTTGAGTTCCGCTTCTTCGGCTGCCTTCCCAAGGGAACAACGGAGAACGACTTCGAGGCCGTGCTGGAGGTGGAAGGGGCGTCGGGCGCGTCGCGCGCGCCGCTTGCGCTGAAGGGTGGCGTCCGGCTCGCGGTTCCGGGCGCAGCCGCGCCGACCCAGGGCGTATTTGCGGTTTCGATCGAGAGGAAGTCCACCGGCGAGCGCATCTTCACCGAACGGCATCGCTATGCCTTGCGGGACGTGCCGCGCGAACTGAAGAAGGGGCGTCGGCTCAACAACCTCACGTCAGAGCTTGTCAATGCGAAGCGCGTTCGCGCGGAAAAGGAAACGTTTCCGTTCGACGTGTTCCGCGACAGCTGGCTGTTCATCGCATCGCCATGTGGCTCGACGGTGCGGCTCGACGGACGCGAGGTCGTCTCCCCGGATACGCCGCGCGGCGAGACGTTCCGCCTCACGCGGGCCGGCCGGCACGAGATCGCCGTGAACGGTCCGGCCGGGGATGTGGTTGTAAGGATGATCGCCGACATCTTCAACTACTGTCCCGGCGCCAATAGTTTCGTCCAGGAGAATCGTCCATACGACTGGGCGTTCCAGGAGAAGTACGTTCTTCCCGCCGTGACCACCCAGAACGGCGGATCGGTGCCGAAAGACCATCTGGAGGGGTTCTTGGCGCGCGGGTACCGCTGGATCGCGAACCTCAACACGACCGGCGTGACTGCCGAGAAGCTGGAGCAGCTGCTCGGCGGGGCCGTCGGCATGAACCGGTTCGGCTACTCCGGCGTGACGTGCGACGAACAGTTCCTGCACAACCCCGGCAGCATCGTCGACTACACGGGCGGACTGAAGGCATACGAACTTTCCGCCTTGCCGACGCGGGCGATCTTCACGTGGATCGTGGGGAAGCCGTTCAATCGAGTCATCGACGAGGATTTCTTCGCCACGTCAGTGAACGCATCCCTCGGGCAGGGGAAGGTCCTGTTCGAGGCATACTGCCGCACCAAGGAGACGGAGGAGGAAGCGCGCAAGTATCTGGAGAACTACGTGAAGGACACGCTCGTACGCTACTGCAAGACGTATCCGTTGGCGATCGGTTCGACGTGCATCGCGTTCGGCAATTTCAACCAGCTGCCCATCCTCTCGCTCGCCCACCATCCCGAAGTGGACTTCAAGTACTACCTCGACCTGCAGGTCAACATGGCGGCGAACGATCCGGCGTTCGACGGACTCGGGTCCATCGGATACTGGGGCAGCTACTATGCCGACGAGGAGCTACACCGCTGGAGCTTCGCGCTCATGCGGCACTACGTGGTGGAAGGCCGAAAGGAGATGCTCTCCGGAAAACACGGGTTCACGTACCGTCCTGACCACATCCTCAACGGTGATTTCCGCGGGTCTCTCGAGCCGTGGACTGTCACCGGCGCCGTGCGCGCCGACTCGTTCGCCGGTTTCGCGAAGACGAGCCAGAACCGCTGGGGCGGGAACGGCGGCGTGGGCGACACGTTCGCCGTGCTGTCTCGCGGAAAAGATTCCTTCGCTACGGTCACGCAGAAGGCGAAGGGACTCGTGCCGGGCCGCAAGTACCGTTTGCGCTATTCGACGTTTGACGTGAAGGATGTCAAGGCGAAGCGTCTGGCGCCGCGCAAGTTCGCAATCTCCGCCTCTGCGGGATCAGGTGCCGCCGTGGACGATGCGCTCACCTGGACGCACGTCGACAAACGCGTCAAGGGACGTTATGCGGCGAACAACAACTGCGCGCGCGTCAATCTCGGGCAGATTGTCTTTACCGCTACCGCTCCGGAGACGGACATCTCCTTCAGCAACGAACAGGCCGCGGAAGGCGAAGAGCTCGGATTGAACTACGTGTCGCTCCTTCCGTATTATCCGAGGGACTAAAGGGAAAATGCGGGCACAACAAGTTGCGCCCCTCCCAGTTTAGGGGAGTGGGATGGAGGTGACGGAGCGGGGGGCGAGCGTGAGTGGACGTTCGCCGTCGGTACCGCCGAGCTGGCACATGACGCGAAGTTCTTGGCCGGAGACATTGACGAGGCAGGCGAGGCGGCGGCCGTCGCGCGCGCGCCAGAGCGTTCCCATCGCCGCCGGTAGCTTGAAGCGGCAGGCGGGTTTTCGGTTCCAGGTGCCTTCGATGGTTGGAATGAACGCGCAGCAGCGCGTCCCTCCCTGCTGTGCGGACGCGCAGCAGCGCGTCCCTCCCGTATGGGGAGCCGCCGTCTCGGCGGCGGACACGCAGCAGCGCGTCCCTCCCAAGGGAATCTCGCCGAGGAGTTCGCCGTACACGAAGAAGTCCTTGTGGACGAGGCGTTCGCGGCAGAGGCGCAGGGTGAAGGAGAGGTGTTCCTTGTGCTTGGAGTTGAACGGCCAGCCGGAGTTCCAGCCGAGCTGGCAGCCCCACAGGAAGTCGCGTCCCTGCATCGCGCAATAGGCGTCGAGCGAATCCTTGGCGTCCTGCGGACTGCTGAAGTACACGGTGTAGCCCGAATAGACCGCCGGGAGCATCGGCACGTCGTAGGGCGTGCGCACGAACCAGGCGAGGAAGGCGTCGAAGCTGTCGATGTACGGTTCGGCGTCGCACTCGGTCGTGAGGACGACGTTGTCGTTGCGCGCGGCGCGCGCGCGGATCGGCGCCATCAGCTCGCGGTAGGCGTCGGTCCAGTAGTGCCCGCCGCCGATGGGGTGTCCGTGCGCGGTGTCGTAGCAGGGGGCCGGTCGAGCCGCCGCCACTTGGTCGAGGTAGATGGCGTTCACGCCGATCCGTTCCATGAGTTCGGTGCAGATGTCGTTCACGCGCGTACGCCAGAGCGGGGTGGTGGGGCACATTGGCGAGAGCTTGCGTTTGGAGCCGTAGACCTCCACGTAGTGCGAGGCACCGTCAGGCTTCTTACACGCGGCGGGAAGCGCGGTGGAGAAGCTCGGGATCTCCGAGTCCCACAGGCGCGCGTTGATGTAGGGCATCACGAGTACGCCCTTGCTCTTCATCCACGCGACGGCCTCGGCCATGCCAGGACGTTCGGGGAAGTATTCGGGGTACGTGTGGTCGAAGGGAATCTGGTGCCAGCAGTACCAGTGGATGCCGAGCGGGATGTCGCCGAGGGCGGCGAGCGCCATCGCGGTGGCGTTCGTGACCTGCGCGGGCGTGTTGCCGGCGTTCATCCAGAAGCCAACGTCCACGATGCGGCGGTTGAAGTCGGCGCGCGTGGCGAGCGGGCCTTTCGACGTCCACTTCTGTTTCGTGGCCCACGCGCGGTAGCGCTTGGCGGCGCGCCACCAGCCGCCCGTG
>CAMPAF010000211.1 GCA_946631535.1 uncultured Verrucomicrobiota bacterium | reverse complement strand
CAGTGGAAGACGATGTTCGGCGACATCCCGTACGAGAAGATGATCGTCCACAACTGGCGCACAGACGTGGTGAAGCTCGGCGAGGTGCCGGCCGAAGCCGTGGCCGAGATCTCGGAGGGCCTGTGGACGGATCCCGTGAGCGTGGAGGTCAACCGTCGCATCATGGACGAGACGTACGACCTCATCATCTCCCCAGGGCAGGTGGTGCCGCACGAGGTGATCGGCATGGCCAACCACGCGAAGAACCTCTTCGTGGGGTGCGGCGGCGCGGACATGATCAACAAGTCGCACATGATCGGGGCCGTGTGCGGGATGGAGAAGGCGATGGGGCGCGACCACACCCCTGTAAGACGCCTCTTCGACTACGCGTTCGACCATTTCGTCGCGCAGCGTCCGATCCTGTGGGTGCTGACGGTGAACACGGCGCCGGGCGGCAAGATCCGTTCGCACGGGCTCTTCATCGGCGAGGGGCGCAACTGCCTCACAGAGGCCGTGAAGCTCGCGCAGCAGAAGAACATCGACTACGTCGAGCACGGCATCAAGAAGTGCGTGGTGTACCTCGACCCCTCCGAGTTCACGAGCACGTGGCTCGGCAACAAGTCCATCTACCGCACGCGCATGGCGATGGCCGACGGCGGCGAGCTGATCGTGCTCGCGCCGGGCGTGCACACGTTCGGCGAGGACAAGGCGGTGGACGCGCTCATCCGCAAGTACGGCTACAAGGGACGCCTCCACACGCTGGAGGTGTTCAAGCGGCCGGACGCCGACGACCTGCGCGCGAACATGGGCGCGGCCGCGCACCTGATCCACGGCTCCTCCGACGGGCGCTTCTCCATCACCTACTGCGTGAAGAACATCACGAAGGAGGAGGTGGAGGGCGTCGGCTTCAAGGCGGCGGACTACGACGAGATGACGAGCAGGTACGACCCCGAGAAGCTCAGCTACGGCTACAACACTGTGGACGGAGAGGAGATCTACTTCATCCCCAATCCGGCGCTCGGCCTCTGGATCAACCGCGAGAAGTTCCAGTAGCGGGGGCGGCGCTTGGCGTTCAGGGTACCAGATTCGACGCTGGAGGAGATACGTCTTCGGACGGATCTCGTGGACGTGATCTCGTCGTACGGCGTGCAGGTGAAGCGGGCGGGGTCGGGCTACATGGCCTGCTGCCCGTTCCACCACGAGAAGACCCCGTCGTTCAGCATACAGCCCGAGAAGGGTTTCTACCACTGCTTCGGCTGCGGCGAGAGCGGCGACGTGTTCAAGTTCGTCCAGAAGCAGGAGGGGCTTGGCTTCATGGAGGCCGTGAAGAAGCTTGCCCAGCAGTGCGGGGTGGAGATCAAGGAGAAGGACGATCCCGAGGCGGGGAAGCGCGCGCGCCTCTACTCGCTCCACGCGGAGCTGGCGGCGTTCTTCCGTCGTTGCCTGCTGCAGGCGAAGGAGGCGGCGCCGGCGCGAGAGTACCTGAAGTCGCGCGACCTCGCCGGCGACATCGGCGATAAGTTCTGCATCGGATACGCGCCGAAGGGCGACATGCCGCTCCAGCGGTGGGCGGAGAAGTACAAGTTCAGGCTGGAGGAGCTGGCGGACGCCGGCGTGCTTCTGCCGCCGCGCGAAGGGTTTTCGCGCTGGTACAACCGCTTCGGCGGACGTCTCATGTTCACGATACGCGACCGCGCCGGACGCCCCGTGGCGTTCTCGGGGCGCATCCTCACGAACGACAAGAAGGCGGCGAAGTACGTCAACTCGCCCGAGACGCCCATCTTCAGGAAGTCGAACATCCTCTTCGCGCTGGATCAGGCGGCGGCCAACATCACCAAGGCCGCGCGGCGCGAGGCGATCGTGTGCGAAGGGCAGATCGACGTGATCCGTTGCCACGCGTGCGGATTCAACACGGCCGTGGCGTCGCAGGGGACGTCGTTCACGGTGGAGCACGTGCAGCTGCTGAAGCGGTGCGCGGACTCGGCGGTCCTCGTGTTCGACGGTGACGGCGCAGGGCAGAAGGCGGCGGTCCGCACCGGCGGCGAGTTCCTTGCCGCGGAGATACCGGTGCGCGTGGCCACGCTGCCGCAGGGAGAGGATCCCGATTCGCTCCTGCGCAAAAAGGGCCCCGAGGCCTTCCAGGCGTGCCTCGACGCGGCGGAGTCGATCACGTCCTTCCAGATTCGCGTGCTGCGCGCGCAGGAGGCGAACCCCGGTTCCATCGACGCGGTGTCGCGCGTGAGCCGCGCCGTCCTGGAGACGCTGGCCAAGTGCCCCTCGGCCGTGATGCGCGAGACGCTTATGGCGGAGGCGGCGCAGCTGCTGCACGTGCCCGTCAGCGCGCTGCAGGAGGATTTGTGGAAGGTCGGGAAGGGCGCCGCCGGGACGGCGGCTCTCCATGCGAACGCCGCCAAGATGGCGGCTCCCCATGCGGGAGGGACGCGCTCCAGCGCGTCCGCAACGTCCCAGGATTCCGTCGAAGAGGGTACGGACGCGCAGGAGCGCGTCCCTCCCGACCTTGACGCCGCCGCGCCGGAGAACAGCCCGCCGCCACGGCGAGAGCTTGCGCTGTGCGAGTTCCTCTTCGACCACGAGCACGACGTTTCGCTCGTCGACCTTGTGGAGAAGTATGCCGTGGACGGCGTGCTGTCGCATCCCTTCACGCGCCAGTTCGTGTCCGCGTGGCGGAAGGGATGCGTGGACGGCGGAAGCCTCGAGGACCTGCTCGACGAGCTGCCGCCCGCCGAGCGCGGGTGGCTGAACGCCATCCTGATGACGAACGACCGTTCCGGGCTTTCCGAACTGTCGCCCGAGCGGATACTGCAGGATTTCCTGCGGCAGCTGTGGATGGAGGCGGTGCGCCGGCGGCAGGGCGCATTGCCGTCTGACTCGACGCCCGAGAACGACCTGAAGCGCCTCAACTACTCCACATGCATCCGTCGCCTTCAGCGCGACACGTGGAAGAAGGCGTCGGCGCTCATGACGCCGGACGTGCTCTCGTGAATTTTTTTGAAGAAGGAAAAGAAAATGACTAAACTCCATATGCTGACGACGGGCCTGTGCCTCGCGATGTGCGCGGCGGCGGCCGAGAAGGAACTGTCGTACAGGGTGCAGGTCGACGGAACGGACGTGCCGCTCCTCTCTGAGACGGTCAGGTTCGGGTCGAAGCATCCAGACGGCAAGATATCCTTCGAGGGCCCGTACTGGTTCGGCTCGTTCACGCTGACGAAACCGGTTACGGTGACCGTTGACTGCACGTTCCCGCTCGACAAGGTACGCGTCCTGCCGGCCACGGCGGGCATCGTGCCCAAGGCGGTTTCGGAGAACAGGATATCTTTCACGGCAGACAAGCCGTTCAAGATATCCATAGAGCGCGACGGGCGGTATTCGCCGCTTCTGCTTTTCGCGGACGCGCCAGAGAAGGGCGCGCCGGCGCCTGACGCTCCAAAGGTGCGGTATTTCGGCCCTGGCGTGCACGCCGCCGGACGGATCGACCTCGCCGACGGCGAGACGCTCTACATCGCCGCCGGCGCGGTGGTGAACGGCTGCGTGCGCGCAAAGGGCGAGAACATCACGATCTGCGGGCGCGGGCTGCTCACGGGCGACGCCTATCCGCGCTTCAAGGGACCGGGCCGCTATCTCCTGGACCTCGTGGACTGCCGCAACGTTACGGTGCGCGACGTGATGCTCAGCGGCTCGTTCAGCTGGGCGCTCGTCCTCTCCAACTGCGACGGGGCGCTAGTCGACAACGTGAAGATGATGAACTCTAACATGATCAACGACGACGCAGTAGACATCTGTAACTCCAGGAACGTGACGGTGAGGAACTCCTTCTTCCGCGCGCAGGACGACATCATTGCGGTGAAGGGGATGGGCCAGGACACCGACGCGCCGCCGACTCGCGACATCCTCGTGGAGAACTGCATCTTCTGGACGGACAGAGCCAACGGATTCCGCATCGGCTACGAGTGCAACACCGAGGAGATGTCGAACATCCGCGCGCGGAACATCGACGTGATCCACTGCTCGAAGGACTTCCGCCCGCCGTCGCACTTCTGGTCCAACGCCGTGATCTGGCTGCAGCCGTCCAACGGCATCAGGCTCTCGGACTGCACGTTCGAGGACATCCGCGTGCATGCCGACGGCGAGGGCATCATCCTCGTGCAGGCCGAGCCGCGCGTGTGCCGTTGCCACGGCATACCGTACAAGAAGGCCGGCCTCGTGCGGAACTGCGTGTTCAGGAACGTGAGCGTGGTGGGCGACGCGGACAAGGACGGCAAGCTGCCGCCATGCCTCATCGTGGCTAGGGGGCCGTCGGGGCAGGCGAACGTGCGCAACGTCACGTTCGAGAACGTGACCTGCTACGGCGAGAAGGCGAAGGAGGAAGCGCCGTTCGTCACGGTCGGTCCGCACGCGCCAGACGTGTTCTTCAAGCCATGACGCGGCGAACGAGCTTCTTGACGTACCACATCTAAACGGATGGACATTATGATGAAAAACAAGCAAGAATCGAGGGCGCTGCTGTGCGCGGTGCTGGTCGGGTGCCTGCTGCAGGCGATAGCGGGCGATGAAACGAACGCCTGGGCGTTCAGGGACCTTCGCGCGTGGGCGCGCGAGAGGAACGCCGTGAAGCTGGCGCCACTGCCGGACGGCGCCTTCGAGGTGCGGCACACGGGCGGCGCGGACTGGTGCGTGAACGGCTGCCCGCAAATCCCGGTGAAGCACGGTGACGTGTTCGAGCTCGCGTGCGAGACGGAGGCGCTCGCGGACATGCCCGACTCGCGTGCTCTCTGCATGAGCGTGATTCTGCGCGACGCAAAGGGCGTGGAGATTTCCTGGTCGTACGGAGAGGGGCATGCGAAGCCCGGCCAGCCGATCCAGACGACCTTCATGGTGCCGCGGGGCGTCGCCACGGTCCAGCCGCGCGTGCTGGGCCATGGCGTGACCGCGGCGCTCGTGCGGAACGTGCGCGTCGCGCGGACGGGCAACGCCCTGCCGAAGGCCGGGACGCTCGGGTCCTGCGCGTTTGCGAACGGGTCGTTGCGCGGCCGCGTGTGCGGCGCGGGCTTCGAGGTGGAGGACACGCGCACGGGGCGCACGTGGAAACCGGCCGCCGGCTCGCGGTGGGCGGTCGAGGAACTTTCGCGGCAGCAGGACGCGGACGGTTCCGTCCGCGCCACGTTCATCAACCCCGAGACGATGAAGTGCTGGAAGGCGATCTACCGCGTGGAGAAGGACCGTCCGGAAGTGGTCGTGACGCTGGAGGGCGAAGGGGCGATGACCTCGCCGTTCGCCTATCCGGCGGCGTTCGCCTCGCGGAAGGGCGACCGGCTCATCGTGCCGATGAACGAGGGCATCAGCTATCCGGCGGAC
>CAMPAF010000210.1 GCA_946631535.1 uncultured Verrucomicrobiota bacterium | reverse complement strand
GCCTTCATGAACTCGGCGGCGTTGCGCGTCCAGGTGCCGAAGCGGATGAAGTCGTCGACGGTGAGCGTGCGCTTGGCGAACTTGCGGATGGTGAGCGTTGGGCCGGTGAGCGAGAGGGGCGGGATGATGGCGTTCACGCGGCTGCCGTCCGCGAGGCGGGCGTCCACGTACGGCTGGGACTCGTCGATGCGGCGGCCGATCGGCGAGACGATGCGCTCGATGATTGCCATGACGCTGGAGTCGTCGAGGAACTCGAGGTCGGTGAGCTGGAGCTTACCGTGGCGCTCCACGTAGATCTGGCGCGGGCCGTTGACCATGATCTCGGTGACGGTCTCGTCGGCGAGAAGGTCCTCGAGCGGGCCGAGTCGCAGCGCCTCGTTGAAAATCTCGCGCTCCAGGCGCGCGGCGTCGATGCCGGCGGGCAGCTTGCCGTTCGTGCGCACCTGCTCGACTATCTCGTGGATCTTCTCCGTGGCCTTCTTCTCCAGTCCTGCGCGGTCCACGCCGGATACGGTTAACCGCTTCAGGTCGAGGCGCTCGATGAGCTCGCGCTGTATCTGCTCCTTCACCTGGCGGCGGATTGCTGCGGCCTTGACGGCCGCCGGATCAGGACGGTTGCTGGTGGGTGGCGTGCCATTGTCCGAGGGTAGCCTTGAGCCTTGAGCTTCTAGCTTCGAGCTTTGATCTTGGGGATCTGGGACGGGTGCCTGGGAATCGTAGATGGGGGAAACCCGGAGCATGCTTTCGCCGATCTGGATGACGGAATCCGGAAGCAGCTCCACGATGCCGTCCGTGGGCATGCCGTTCACGTATGTCCCGTTCGCGCTGTGCAGGTCCTCGATCTGGGCCCTGTCGCCGCGCAGCAGCAGCAGGGCGTGGCGTTCGGAGACATCGGGGAATGGAAGCCGTATGTGGCAGGCGGTGCCGCGTCCGACGAGGTATGAGCCGTCCTCCAGCGTGCTTCGCGTGGCGGTGCCTTCGCCGGGGCGGATGAAGTCGAGCGTGAATGCCATCAGCGGCCCCCTCCGATCTCTGCCTGGCGCTTGGCGTTCAGGTCCTCGATCTCGCTTCGGATCTTCTCGAAGTCGACCTGCGGCAGCTCCTTCTCGTACGAGGTGTCGTTGCGGTTGCGGAGCGAAAGCACGAGGCGTCCGCGTATCTGCTCGGCGAACACCAACATCTCCGCCTCGCGCGGCGAGACCTCGAGCGTGACGGTGGAGTACGAGCCGCTGCCGAACGGAGACGAGCCGGACTTGGACGTCTCCTTGCCTGTGGCAAGCACGAGCACGTTCTGCAGGATGGTGCAGGTGACGAGCTCCTGCAGCACGTTCTTCCCGTCAGGAGCGGGCTTGGGGAAGGAGAATGTGCCGATGACGTCCACGTGGTCGTTGGGCTTGACCATGCCCGAGACGGCGGCCGCTCCTGAGACGCTGATCGAGATCGCGCGCTTCTTGCGGCGGATGTCGGCGGCAAGTCCGCCGGCGACGGGATTGCCGCCTTCTATGTCTGACCAGAAGAGGATGTCGCCCTTGCGGTGCCCGAGGAGGATCTTGCGGCCGAGGATGACCTGGAGGTCGGACTTGGTGAGCGCCTGCCCGCGCAGGCCGGCCTCTGGGACCGTGAGGATGCCGAGGTTGTCCTTGGAGATGACCGTGCCGCTGGGAACGTCCGTCTTGAAGCAGAGCGCGTCCAGCGTGCCGTGAGTGGCGTTGAAGCGGTCGGTGAGCTTCTTGAACTCGTCGGACTTCGACGAGAGGTATGTGCGCGTGAGGACGGCCGCGAGGAGGCCGAACAGGACGGCGACGATGAGGACAACTTTGTTTTTCATGCGGACAGTTTACCATAAAACGGCGGTATATGGTATACTGCTCGTGCCATGAAAAATAAGGAACGTGCCATAACGGTCCGCGCGGCCCGCAAGCTAGCCCTTGCGGCGGCGCTGGCATGCGCCTGCGCCGCCCGCGCGGAGATAGGCGTTGCGTTCCCTGCGGAGCGCCAGAGGCTGCCCGCCGTCGAGGAGACCTACGTCATTGGCGCTACTGCCCCTGGCCGGACCGAGTTCCTATACGTGAACGGCGTCACCACCGATGTCTACCGCACCGGCGCGTTCCTCGCGATGGTGCCCGTGAAGCCGGGCACGAACACGCTGACCGTGTTCCAGGGCAAGGACAAGCTTGTGAGGACGTTCGTCGTGGCAGAGGCTCCGGCACAGGCGGCGAAGAAGCCCGATCCTATCGAGTCGGACGACGATCCTCGCATCGGCAAGCAGTCGGCGTGGCAGACGACCGGCACGTTGTTCACGAACAGGGTGCGCGGGGAAATCGACGACGGCGACACGATCTTCTACCTGCCGAAGGGGTTCGTGCTGTGCGGCGCGGAGGTGAAGGACACCCAGTGGCTGGCCGTGTGGCTGGAAGGCAGGAGGGGCTACTTGCAGCGGAAGCTGGCGCGGCGCTGCCCAGATCGGCAGGTGCCGTCCAAGATGACGCCTGCGCCGGACCCGGCGATCGGGTTCCCAGACAAGCCGCCGTACGGGCGGCGACCGGAGACCGTGCGGATATGCGTTGATCCAGGTCACGGCGGGAGCGACACGGGGGCGCTTTCTCCGCACGGGTGGTTCGAGAAGGACGTGAACCTGATGCAGGCGCGGGCGATACGCGCCGCGCTGGAGAAGGCCGGCTTCCAGGTGGTGATGACGCGCGACGACGACTCGTTCTCCGCGCTGTACGACCGACCGAAGAAGGCTTACGACGGGCGCATGGACGCCTTCATATCCGTGCACCACAACGCGACGGCGGCGAACCGCAACCCGCGCATTGCGCGCCACACGACGGCCTACGCGTCGACGTCCAACGGCCTCGCGCTCGCGCAGTGCATACAGAGGCACATCGCGCCGACGCTGGCGCCGGTGAAGGACGCGGGCGCGCAGATGCGCTCGTTCGCCGTGTGCAGGAACCCGGCAGTACCTAGCTGCCTCCTGGAGGTTGACTTCATCAACCTTCCGGAGGGCGAGGCGGAGTCGTGGGATCAGGCCAGGCAGGCGAAGGTGGCGACGGCTGTGGTGATGGGCGTGCTTGACTGGATGTCTCCGCCTGAAGAGGCGGAAGGAGGTAACAATACCAAATGACCGGGAACGAAAGCAAGACGACGTTTCGCGACGTCGCGCTGACGCTGCTGCGCGTGGCTATAGGATGGCATTTCCTCTACGAGGGATGCTGGAAGCTGATGCAGAAGGACGGATGGAGCTGCCTGTCGTACCTGAGTGCGGCGCAAGGGCCGATCGCGCCGCTCTTCAAGTGGATGGCGTCGCAGGGCTGGATCGTGGCGACGGGAAACTGGGTCGTGCAGCTCGGGCTGGTCGCCATCGGACTCGCGCTGATCTCGGGCATACTGGCGCGGGTTGCGTCGCTCTTCGGCATCGCGCTGATGGCGATGTTCTACTGCTGCCAGCCGCCAGAACCTTTCGCCACGGCCATGTCAGGCGCGGACGGACGCTTCTTCATCCTTGAGCGAAACGTCATCGAGGCGCTGGGACTGGCGCTGGTCGCGGTGATGCCGTGCTGGCGCGGTTTCCTGCGGACGCTTCTGCCGGGCGCAGTGGTGCTCGCGGCGTTCGGCGGCTGCTTCTGGGCGCACTACAAGGCAGGCGGCTTCAAGAAGGTGGAGGCCGTCACGTCCGCCACCGTGAAGGTGCACGAGTTCGTTGCGCTCGCGGCGCTCAAGACGCCTATCTCGGAGAAGGCTGAGATAGGCGGCGTGAAGTTCTCGCGCCTGGCGCTCGGCGGCGACCTGATAGCGGGACGCTCCCACGCGCGCGACCTCATCTGGACCGACGAGTTCATGCGGCGCTACAACAGCGGCGTGACGCTGGGACGCACGGTGCGGTACTGCCTGCACTGCGGGATCGACTCGGCATTCGCCGAGCCGAAGGTGCTGGAGAAGATGAACGAGGAGGCTAAGGCCGTGGGCGGCGAGCTGAAGTTCTTCGCCAACTGCGCGGATGCGAACGACGCGGCGCTGGCGGTCTCAGGCGGCGCGAAGGGCGCGTACCTCCGTCCGGAGACGGCGGACGCCTTCGCGAAGAATGGCGACTCGGAAGGCCTGAAGGCCATCTTCGGCGTGCTGAAGGACACCAAGCTGCCGGTGGGCATAGGCGCGGAGGACGTGGCGACGGTGAAGTTCTGCGTGGAGAACGGCGTGGTGCCGGACTTCTGGGTGCTCGCGTTCCATTCGCTCGACTACCCGGCGGCGCGGATGGAGACGCGTTGCAACAACATCTGGTGCGTCGATCCCGAGGCGGCGGCAGCCTACATGAAGACGCGACCCGAGCCGTGGGTGGCGATCCGCGTGCTCGCCGGCGGCGCGATAGATCCGGTGAAGGCGTACAAGTTCGCCAAGGACCATGGAGCCGCGGCGGTTGCGATCGATTTGCTGGACTACCGCATCGTGGAGACGGTGAACGGCATCGTGTCGCCGCCCCCGCCGAAAGAAAGGGAGGGCCGCGCTGCTGCGCGGCCGCAGGCAAACGACGCGAAGGGAGGGCAGAAGAAATGAGCTTCCTAGAGAAACATAAGGACCGCGTGGTGGCGGCGATGCGCTTTGCGATCGGCTGGCATCTCGCGTATCTCGGCGTGTGGGCCGTGACGTCCACGTGGGACTACTCCTGGGCCGGCGGCTTCCGCTGCGCGCACTGGCTGTTCGGCGACACGTTGCGCGCCATCGGACACTCCGCCGCGATGGGCGCGGTAGATCTCCTCCTCGCCTGGGGACTGCTGCTCGCCGGCATCCTGCTGATGCTCGGCAAGGCGGCGAGGTGCGCCGCCGTGTTCGGCATCTTCTACCTGGCGCTCATGTACATGCTCAACCCGCCGCACTTCGGGCACACCGGGGAAAGCCATTTCCTCTACATCGACCGCAACATTGTCGAGATCTGCATGCTCATTTTCGTGATGACATGGAAGAAGGAAGAAGTGGAGGTGGCGAAATGAAGGGACTTACGAGAAGAGACATGATCCTCGGCGGGGCGTCGCTCGCGGCGCTTGGCGGCGCGGCCGCGTACACCAGGGCGATGCGCTCGAAGGACGTTGTCCGCGAGACCGGTCCGGCGATATCCGCTTTCCTGCCTGAGCGCGACCTGAAGGGCCTCGGCCATCCGATGACCGAGTACGCGAAGATCGGCGGCGTGGAGCTTTCGCGACTCATCCTAGGCGGCAACATGATCGGCGGCTGGGCGCACAGCCGCGACATGCGGTTCTACGACAAGCTCGTGAAGGCGTACTTCACGGACGAGCGCGTGTTCCGCAACTTCCGCATCGCCGAGGCGTGCGGCGTGAACACGATCCTCACGAACCCCGC
>CAMPAF010000209.1 GCA_946631535.1 uncultured Verrucomicrobiota bacterium | reverse complement strand
ATAGTTGTTTCCAATCATCAGAAGGCTCGGCGGTGAATTACGCAGATGCGCCCGCCCGGGGAAACATCCCCGTGATTCTCTTGTGGTTTTGCCGGGCGAATGCTATAATTCGCCCCATGGAGAACAAGTTTCATTTGATGGTCCGTGCTGCGTGTGCGGCCCTTGCGATTCTTTCTTGCGCGGCGCAAGCGGGCGTTAAGCCGTTTCAGGCGGCCCACGATGCCGCCGTTGCGCCGCCCTGCGCGGTACAGAAGACCATCGACCGCGCACTGGCGGCGGGGCTGACCACGATCGCAATTCCAAAGGCGGTCTACACCCTTCCCCCGGGAAAGGTGGCGTCGATCCACCTGCAAGACGTGAAGGACGTGACGGTCGACTTCCAGGGCGCGGAGCTGCGCGGTAAGATTCGCAGCGGAATGATCCGCCTGGACAGGTGCGTCAACGTGACGATCAAGAACCTGACGATCGACTATCCGGACTGCCTGCCGTTCGCCGAGGGGTGGATCCGGAACGTCGGGCCGGACGGCGTATGGGACGTGGAGATCGCCGACGGCTACGCCGATCGCGCGGGAGGCTGGCCCATTCAGGTCTACGACAAGGACACGGGGGCGCTCGTGAATCCCATGCGCATGGGCGGCGAGAAGATCGTGCGGACGGGGCCGAGGCGCTTCTCGGTCACGGGCGGCAGGAACCGGAAGGGAAAGGTTGGCGACGTGGTGGTGTGGTCGTTCGGTTGCGAGACGTTTGGCGCCACGCAGTCAATCGGCACCCGGGTGCATGCCGTCTACCTGGTGGGCTGCGCGAACTGCCGCGTCGAAAACGTGACCGTCTACTCCACGCCCGGTTCTAACGCCTTCCGTGAGGTCCTGGGGCTCGGCGGCAACACCTACGCGCGTTGCTCCGTGGTGCCGCGGGACGCGGGGAGCGATCCAGTGGCGCGCGCGCTGCCGCGCTACAGAAGCGGCAACCACGACGCGTTCAACAGCCGGGCCGTGAAGAGGGGGCCGGCGCTGATCGGCTGCGTGGCGCGGAACCATTGCGACGACGACGTGAACATCCACGGCCCCTACCAGTACGTCGCGTCGGCGCAGGGGCGCGTCGCGCGCGTGTTCGTCAAGGACATGTACGCCGGGACGCTGAAGGTGGGCGATCCCGTCCAGCTCGTCACCAAGGACGGGCACGTCCCTCCGGTGCAGCCGGTCATCGCCGCCCTGCGTCCGGCCGAACCGACGCCGGCGGAGATCGCGGACATGAAGAAGGGACTCGTGCGGCAGATGGTCGAATCGTGCCACACGATGGTGGAGGTGACGTTCGACCGCGAATGCGACGCGCTCAAGGCGGGGTCGCTCTTCGTGTCGCAGAACCAGGGCGGCAACGGCTTTCTGCTGCGCGGGTGCCGGTTCGGTCCGAACAGGGCGCGCGGGTTCATCTGCAACGCGTCGGACGGCGTGGTGGAGGACTGCATCTTCGACGGCCTCGAAGGACAGGCGATCCTCTCGCGGCCCAGCTACGGATGGCTGGAAGGCGGCGCGGCGCGGAACGTCCGCATCCAGGGCTGCACGTTCATCGACTGCGGCGTGTTCTTCGGCGTGCACAAGGAGATGGAAACGACGCCCGACTGCCACCGGAACATCGTGTTCTCCGGATGCAGGTTCCGGGGCGCGCGGGCGATGCTCGACGTGCGGTGCTGCCGCGGCCTGGCGCTGGACGGCAACACGTTCGACCTGCCGCCGGACAAGGCGATCCGGCTCGTGCACGTGGCCGACGTCGCAGACGTCCGCCGTGCGGACGGCAATGGCGGCAAGCCCCGTGGAAACTGGAACGAATACCTGTCCAGCATGGAACAACCTGCGCCGAAGACCGGCGTCAGGCGTTTTCGCCTGGACAGCATCCCGCAAAAGGTCTACTACGACGCGCAGTCCCCGCTGGAACGCGGTTCCGCCTGTTCGCTTGCGGTCGTCGTGATACATGGCTGGGGAGGCGGATTCATACGCTCCCGGTCGCAGGAAACACTCATTGACGAGTTCCGGAAGATGAAATGTTTCGGCGAGGACGTCCCGTACGTGATCGCGCCACTCTTTCCGCGCGACGACCTGGCCGAAAAGAAGTTTGGGAAAGTGGAGGGGCTTGCCACATGGAACCGTTCGTGGTCCAAGGATTTCCGCGTCAACCTGGCCGTGCCGGGGAAGGCCGAAGACGATTGGCGCGGCGGCGGGGACGCCATGGGCACTGCGCTCAGCTCGTATGATGTCGTGGACCGCATTTTCGCCATGTTCGGCGACAGGCGGCGTTTCCCCAACTTGAAGAAGGTCGTGCTGACCGGTTTCTCCGCGGGCGGGCAGTTCGTCGGACGTTACGCGGCCGTGGGGAAAGGGAATGTGCGGGAAGGCGTGAAGATCGCATACGCGGCCATGGCGCCGTCGACGGAGCTCAGGTTCGATCCGGAGGTCAGATGGCATTATGGGCTGAAGGGGCGTCCGCGCTACGCAGCGACGCTTACAGAAGAAGACATCATGAGGAATCTTTCTTCTCGTCGCGTCTGGCGCGGGTGCGGTTCCAAGGACGTGCTGGGACGTCCTCACACGGCGCTCGACAGCTGCCCCGAGGCGATGGCGCAAGGTGCCAACCGGTTTGACCGCTTCCGGAAGTTCGAGTCCTACCTGACCGCCTTCCCGAAATGGTCGGAACAGGTGTCGTTCCACGTGTTCGAAGGTTTGGGGCACGATTCCGCCGCGGCCTACCGCGATCCGGCATTGATTGCCTACATGATCGACGGCCTGTGACAATCTCCCGCCGCGAGGCGCGGCGGAAACGTTTGCGGCGCGCCCCGCGCCGCCGAGACGGCGGGTGGGCAACCACGCCGGGCGTGAAATCTGCAAATGCATGTTTCACGCCCAAAATCCGTATGTCTAAAATGAGCGTGAAATCTGCAAATGCATGTTTCACGCCCATTTTCGATTGACTTCAACCGCACAATATGGGATAATTCCGTGCGGCAAATGGAGAAACAACCATGTTTTACGGTCGAGAAGAGATATTGGAGCAGCTTGACGCGCAATTGGCGAGTCCGATTGCGTCCCTTGTTACGTGCCGCGGACGCCGCCGCATCGGCAAGTCCACGCTCATCGAGGAGTTCGCCCGCAGAAGCAAGGTGCGCTTCATCAAGCTTGAGGGATTGTCGCCGCGTGAGGCGGATTCCAACCAGAAGCAGCTGACCGCGTTCGCCCGGCAGCTTTCCGAGCAGACGGACCTGCCTCTGCGTCCGCTGGCATCGTGGTTCGATGCGTTTGCCAGGCTTGACGGCGTCATCGCGGACAGCGAACGGACCGTGGTGTTTCTGGATGAAGTGTCGTGGATGGGCAAATACGATCCCGACTATCCTGGCGAACTCAAGTATGCATGGGACAACCGTTTCAAGAAGCACAATCGGCTCATGCTCGTGGTCTGCGGCAGCGTTTCGACGTGGATAACGAAGAACATCCTGCGGAACAAGGCTTTCGTCGGACGCCCCACACTCAACCTTCTTGTCGGCGAACTGCCCTTGCGCGACTGCGTCCGGTTCTGGGGGAAGCATGTCGCGCGCACCGCCGCGAGCGACATGTTTGACGTCCTGTCGGTGACGGGCGGCGTGCCGAAATACCTGGAACTCATGAATCCAAGGCTTTCGCCGGCGGAGAACCTGAAGGCCCTTTGCTTTACGCCTGGAGGGATACTGGTTGACGAGTTCGACGACATCTTCACCGACGTGTTCGAGGGGAAGGGGACGGTCAAGCGGCGGATTCTGGAATGTCTCGGAAGCGGTTCTTTCAGCGGGAAGGAACTGGCGGAGATGCTGGGCGTGGAAAACAACGGACATTTTCTGGAAGACCTTGAGGAACTGAAGCTGGCTGGGTTCATCGCACGCGATGGCGGCGTGAACCCGCAATCCGGAGCCCGTTCGCGCCTGTTCCGCTATCGCATCTCTGACAACTACACGCGCTTCTACATCAAGTACATCGCGCCGAACAGGGATTTGATAGACAAGGGGCTTTTCCGTTTCACCGACCTGGAGCAGCTGCCCGGATGGCAGTCGATACTTGGATTTCAGTTCGAGTGCCTTGTGCTGAACAACATCGCCGGGCTTCTGCCGCGACTGGGGCTGGACCGGACGCTTCTCGTTTCCGCCGCGCCGTACCGCCGCGCCGCGCATGCGCGCGGCGCGGGTTGCCAGATTGACCTCCTGATCCAGACGCGGCGCACGGTCTGGGTGGTGGAGATCAAACGGCGTCGGGAGATCGGGATGGAGGTCGTTGACGAAGTCGCCGAGAAGGTGAAGCGGCTGGGCATCGGGCGTCGCGTGTCGGTGCGCACGGCACTCGTCTATTCCGGTCACCTTTCGCCCGCCGTCGAGGCAGAGGGCTTTTTCGATGCGGTGGTTGATGCCGCCGACATCATGTCTGAACACACCACGCGTGCCGAGAAGGCGGCAAGGGAGCGGTAATGGCAAGGGGTCCCCTGTAGCGGGGATGTTGCGGCCGGCGGGGGTTTGGTAGAATGCAGGCGTTCCAAGCAAGGAAGCCCTCTCATGAACATCAAACATACCTCGTCCGCAATCAGCCAGGCCGCAGCTCTTGCGCTGGCCACATCCGCCGTGTTCGGCGCATCCACCGTGGAGGTCACGTCCGGCAACTCGCCGTACAGCCTTTCCGCAGACGTGACGGACGTCACGACCCTGAGCATCGCCGAGAACTGCGTCCTCGACCTCAACGGACACGACCTCGCCTACAACAGCCCATACGGCTCCGGCCTGAACGGGCTCTCCGGGAACGCGTGCGTCATCACCAACTCCGCCGCCTCGTCCACCAGCACCATCTCCTTCATCCTCAACAGCGACACCTCTGCCTTCGGCGACATTCTCTCGAAGGTGTCGTTCGGCGGCAACCTCAAGGTCGTGGTGAAAGGCCACTCCAGCGACAAGACAGTATCCTTCAAGGACGTGAACGTGCACACGGGCGGCACGACGCTCGACAGCTTCAACAGCAAGACCGCCGGCGCAGGCGTCCTCGACCCCAACACCTACGGCCGCCTCCAGGGCGCGACGCCGCTGGGAACAGGTCCGTTCACCATGAAGAACGGCACCAGGATACTCGTGATGGACGGCAACGGCTCCGAGATGAAGTGGGACCGACTCGCCGTGGAGAACGACGCCGGCAACAGCGCGACGAACGTCCTCTGGCTCGAGAACCGCATCGTCTATTCCAACGCCGTGGACGTGGCGGAGGGCGCGACGCTCGCGATCGTCTCGCGCAACAGCTATTCGCAGTGGGCCTCGGACTTCTCCGGCGTGCGCGGCACGTTCGCGCTCTACGACCATGGCGGCACCGGCGGGATTGTGGACGAAGGGACGACAGGCTTCCCCAACGCCCAGGCGAAGTTCCTCGATTCCACCGGCATCT
>CAMPAF010000208.1 GCA_946631535.1 uncultured Verrucomicrobiota bacterium | reverse complement strand
CCTCGGCCTTTTGGTCCCGAACCAAACGCGCTACCAGACTGCGCTACGCTCCGAATGAGGACGGCGGATAGTATACTATTTCGCGGAGGCGGGGTCAATGGTCAATTGTCGAATTTTCGCGACAGCTCGCTGTTGGCGGTGAAGATCATGATCGGCTTGCCGCGCGGGCAGATGTAGGGCTGGCTCGTGGCTGCCAGTTCCTCGACGAGCTTGGAGGCGCCTTCGCGCGTGAGCTTGACGTTCGCCCCGGCGTAGGACCGTGCGAGGCTGCGGGCGACCAGCTCGTCGCGCCAGCGCGTGCCGCCGCGCTTCGCGCCTGCCTCCGCGATGTCGGCGGCGATGGTGGCTAGGAGATCCTGGGCAGCGAGGCCGGCGGCCAGGTCGGGCACGGCATCAAGCTTCCAGACATCGCGCCCGAACTCCTCGATCGCGAATCCCATGGCCTCCAGCTCCGCGAGGAACGTGCGGATGCGCGCCGAATCGGATGGGGGGAGGTGGACGGTCTCGGGGAGGAGGAGGGGCTGGGAGATCGCGGTGCGCCGCGCAAGGAGTCGCTCGAATGCGATGCGCTCGCGCGCGGCGCGCGGATTGAGGGTGACGATGCCCCGGTCGGTCTCGAGAAGCAGGTAGCCTGTGGCGGTTTCGGCGAGGATGGTGAACCAGCGCCAGAGGGGAGTGGGCGTGGCGGAGGGCGCTTGCGCGGGGAGCGATTGGGATGGTTGCCTAGGTAGGGATTGCTGGATCGGAAGCGGCGGAGTGGCGAATGGGATGGTGAAGGGTGGTGGGGTGGGGGTAGGAGCAGGACTCTTAAGGTCGGCAGGAGCTTGCGGGGCGGTAGGGGCATCGAGGTTGGTGGGATTTTTGGGGGCGTCGGGCGTGGTGAGGGCGGTGGAGATGGCGCTGATTAGGGCCTCGCGCACATCGGCCGGGCGGCGGAAGCGGACCTCCCGCTTTGCCGGGTGGACATTGACATCCACCTGCTCTGGCGGAAGGTCGATGAAGAGTATCGTGGCGGGGCGTGCCTCGGCGCGTGCGCGTGGGCAGGCCTCGCGGATCGCGTAGCTGATGACGGGGGCGGTGGACGGGCGGCCGTTCACGAACGTGAACTGGTCGTGGCGCAGGAGGGCGCTGGCGTCCGGACGCTCGATGTAGCCGTGTATGGATACGGACGAGCCCTGGCAGCCGGGAGGATTGGCTACGGGGACGAGGGATTCGGCGAAGGGCGCGCCGAAGAGATCGCGGATGCGTTCCTCGAGCGTTGCGCCGGGGGCGAAGCGGTAGGTCTCGCGGCCGTCGAGCGTAAGCGAGAAGCCTATGTCGGGATGGGCGAGGGCATGGACGGTGAAGACGGAGCGGATGTGTCCTTCCTCCGTGGCGAACGCGCGGAGGAACTTGCGGCGCGCGGGGACGTTGCAGAAGAGGTCGCGCACCTCAACGCATGTGCCGGGCGGCGCGCCGCAGTCGGCAACCTCGGCGAGGGTGCCGGCGTTGACGACGAGGCGGGTGCCGGATTCGTCGTCCGCGCGGCGCGTGACGAGGGTGAAGCGCGAGACGGCGGCGATGGACGGGATTGCCTCGCCACGGAAGCCGAGGGTGTCGATGTGTTCGATGTCGTCGACGTCTCGGATCTTCGACGTGGCCTGCCGCTCGAGTGAGAGAAGCGCGTCGTCGCGCGTCATGCCGCAGCCGTTGTCGCGCACGGACACGAGGTTGCGTCCGCCGGCGACCACTGTGATGTCGATGCGCGTCGCGCCGGCGTCGAGGGCGTTCTCGAGCAGTTCCTTGAGGACGGACGCTGGCCGCTCGACGACCTCTCCGGCGGCGATCTTGTTTGCCACGTGGAGCGGCAGCAGGCGTATGTGTCCGTCTCGTTGCACCTAGCGGTCCAGAGTGAGTGAGCGGCGGAGGTACGTGGGGATGTCGAGGTCCTCGTCGTTCCAGATCGTCTTCTCGGCGCGGTGGAAGCGGCCGTTGCCGACGAGGGCTGCGTGCTCTTCCGAGAGCCTCCGGTGCTGTCCGGCGGCGGACGGCGCGGGGCGCACGGTGGTTGCGCCCTGCTCGAAGACGAACGCCACGACGGCGAGCCTTCCGGAGAAGGTGGATTCGTCGTTGACGGTGCCGAGCTCGATGTCCGCCTCCGATCCGAAGGCGGCGGTGAGGCCGCTCACGATCATGCTGATCTCGGAGAGGCGGAGGTCGTCGCCTGCGAGCACCCCTACGAGAATGGAGCGCACGGGCGGGGACGACTCCTTGCGGGCGAGCAGCCTGTTCTCGGCGAACGAGGCGAGGACCTTCTGCGCGCGCTCCGGCCCCTGGGCGACCGCCGTGGCGAAGTGGCCTCGTCCGCTCGCGGAGAGGATGCCGCGGAGGCGCTCGGCGTCGAAGTGGATGTAGCCCGGCTTCTCGAGGATGCGCCAGAAGAGGGTGACGCCGGCGGAGATCGTGTCGAGCCCGCGGGAGAGCGCCTCGCGCATGTTGTCTGTGCCCGCGTCCGCGACGAGGTCGTCGAGCGGAAGGAAGACGGAGACGTCCGCGTGCTGCTCGATGGGGCCGGCGGCGGTGTGCGCGGCGCGTCGGCGCTCGTCACCCTCGAATGCGAACGGCAGGGTGGCGAAGATGAGCGTGACGATGCCCAGCGTGTGGAGGTGCTTCAGCAGCTCTCCGCTTGCGCCGCCGCCGGTGCCGCCGCCGAGGGCGGTGACGATGACGACGGTGCGCACGCCCTCGAGGGTGGTGTCGATGATGGCGGGGTTGTCCTGGAACGCGGCGCGCGCGGAGGCGGGCTGGCCGCCGGTGCCGCGTCCCGCGAGGCGGTTGCCGCCGAGGAGCGTGAACGGAACGTCTCCCACGCCGCCGGACTGCGCGTCGGAGTCGAGGATGAGCGTGCGGATGCCGGGGCCGAATGCGCGCAGGATGCCGCGCGCGATGGCCGCGCCGCCGCCGCCCACGCCGATCAGCATTAGGGATGAGTGTGGCGTATTCATTTCCTGAAGATTCCCTTGAAGATGCCGGTGAAGGAATCCATGAACGAAGGCCTGCTGTCGGCGGCGGCCGCGCGCAGGAGCAGGCCCGCGATGGTGGCGCACGCGAACGGCGGCACGCCGGCAACCTTGTCCAGGCCCTGGATGTCGGGGATGATCGCGCCGAGGCGCACGCCGCATCCGAACACGGAGCCGGCGAGCTGGACGACGTTGCCGAGCGCGGCGCCGCCGCCGGTGAGGATCACGCCGCCGTTGAGCTTGTGGAGCAGGTTGGCGTCGTCTATCTTCGAGCGGATTACGGTGAATAGCTCCTGCATCCGGGCGTTGACCACGGTGTTGAGGGCGCGCCGCGAGATGGAGGCCGCCTTGAATCCCGGCATGGACGACGGGACCGCCACGCGCATGCCGCTGTCCTCCGCCATGACGATGGCGGACGCGGCCGAGGTCTTGATCTGCTCGGCCTGCGCGGTGGAGATTGAGAAGGCGGTGTGGATGTCGTTCGTGACGTGGTCGCCGCCGACGCCGAGGACGCCGGCGTACGCCAGGCGGCCGTCCGCCCATGCGGTGAAGGTGGTCGAGCCGCCGCCGAGGTCGATGACGAGCGCGCCGTCGCGCTTGTCCTGCGGGGTGAGGACCGCGTTCGCGGCGCACGTGCCGGCGAAGCAGGTCTCGGTGATCTCGAGCTTCGCGGCGTTCGCGGCGGTGCGGGCGTCGTTGATGCGCTGCGTGGCGCCGTGTATGCACATGGAGCGTAGCTTCAGCAGGTTGCCGTTCATGCCCTTGGGGGAGGGGATGTCGCCGAGCTCGTCGAGGCCGTATGATATCGGATGCAGCTCGAGCTGCGTGCGCTCCGGCGGGAGGTTCGTCTCCTCCGCGCGCGCGTTGATCTCGGCGATGTCGTCGTCGTGCACGAATCCGCGCTCGAGCTGCCACTGCGTGTTCATCAGCGTGGTGCGCACCTGCGGCCCGGAGATCGCGAGGCATGCGTGGCCGATCGCGTAGCCGAACTGCTCCTCGAGCTTCTTCAGGACGGACTCGATCGAGTATCGCGCCTGGGTCATCTCTATGATCTGGCTCTTGCGCACTCCCGAAGAAGGAATGCTTCCTAGGGCAGCCACCTCCAGGCGCCCGTCGTCACGGCCCTCGCCTATGGCGATTACCGTGCGCGACGTGCCGATCTCGAGGCCCGCTACCGGGGCTGATAGACTCACGGACGATTCTCCTTTCCTATTGCGCGGCCGAGCGGGCCGGATCCTTTGCGAATACGCGCCCGGGCGAGCCGTAGTCGGTGGCGTGCCAGAGCGTGGGTTGGGTTATGACTCGCGTGGCGATCGCCTTCGAGAGTCGCGTCAGCTGGTTTGTGAGGCTGGTGCGCGAGGCGCGCGTGTCCTCGCACATGCGGTCCCATGCGATCCTTGCGCGGGAGTAGTCGCCGAGCGTGACGAGAAGGTAGTCGGCATGCGTGGTGTCCACCTCCAGCACGGAAAGGTCCGCCAGATCTGGCAATGCGGCCTCCTCCACGAGGCGCACCGCGGCGGCCGCCATGCCGGTGAGGCGCTTCCCCGCAGGCGTGGCCGCGGCCTCGCGTATGACAGGCAGCGCGGACACGTTGCTGGAGAAGGGGAACACGACTCCCTCGAGGTCCGCGACGCGTCCGGAGTCGGCGCGCCCCTTGAGCGTTGCGATGCGCACCGCGGGCTCGCGCTCGACGACGGTGATCGTAACCCTGTTCGGCAGGCGGCGCTCGATCTTGAGGTCGGCTATGTTCGGGATTCGGCCGAGCAGCTTCTCGCGCAGATCCGCGAAGGGGATGGTCGCGAGGTTCGCGCCGTTAGTCAGCCCGAAGTAGAGCGTGATGATGTCGGGATGGACCATGCGGCGCTGCTCGTCCTTCCTGTTGTCGATCACGACGTCCAGCTCGCGGTCGGTGACGACGCACTGCTCGCGCCATGTCTTGCGGAGGGACGAGACGCCGAACGCCATTCCCGTCAGCGCCGCCGCCAGCAGGACGAGCAGCGTCACGATGGCCACCACCACGCGCAAGCGGCGCGCGTCGTCACGCGTGCGCCTAATCATGCGAGGCGCCCTCCAGGACGCGGTCGCACAGCGCCGCGAAGTCGAGGCCGACGCGCGCGGCGGCCTTGGGGACGAGCGAGTGGCTGGTCATGCCGGGCGAGGTGTTGAGCTCGAGTACGTACATCTTCCCCTCGGGCGTGACGCGGAAGTCGACGCGCGTGACGCCGCGGCATCCGCAGGCGTCGAACGCGGCGAGGGCGATGCGCTGCATCTCGGGCAGGTAGGCCTCGTCCGGGAACGGATAGCGCGTCTCCTCCGAATTGTATTTCTCCTCGTAGCCGTACCAGCCGTTCGGCGCGCAGATCTCTATGACGGGAAGCGCCTCGTGGCCGATCACGCCGACCGTCATCTCGCGGCCGGGGACGAACGCCTCCACGATCGCCTCGCCCTCGCCGCCGAACTTCTCGCGGTCGATGCGC
>CAMPAF010000207.1 GCA_946631535.1 uncultured Verrucomicrobiota bacterium | reverse complement strand
CGCACCACCTCAGCGTGGCGCAGCAGCCCCTTGCGCGTGCAGTGGCGGCAGTTCATGAAGCAGGCGTTCGAGGTCATCACCAGCACACGGTCTGGGAAGCGCTGCTTGAGCCCGAAGCATCCGCTCGCCTCCCCCTCCTCGTCGAAGGGGTCTGGGCCGAAATCCTCCTCGTCCTCCAGCTCTCGCACGTCCGGTTCCAGCTGCCGCCGGAACGCGTCGCTCGACTCCGCCAGCGCACGCGCGTACTCGCACGCCACGTACGGGAAATGCTCGATCACCTGTTCTATGTTTGGCGGTTCGTTCACAAATCCTTCACTGCAAGTTGTTAGGACGCTCTTCGCTGCTACTTCCAGTTGATGTAGCCGCTCACGGGACTCAGGTATGCCGCCTTTTCGGTGGCAGGACGGTAGCGCGTGCCGTGATACCAGTCGGTGAAGCCGGTCTCGGCGCGGTAGTACTCGCCGGTCTCGGTGTCCTGCACACGCTCGTATCCGAGCGTGGCGTCGCTGCGTTTCTGCGACAGCACGTCGTAGGTGGCGTTCCGCCGGTTGTAGGAGTCCATGATCATGCCGCGGATCGAGTCGGCCGTCTGCATGATGTACCGGGAAGTCCCCATCACCTGCGCCCATGCTGCCTGCCGCTGCCTATGGAAAACGTCCGTGAAGGCTATAGACGCGAAGATGCGGTCGAGGACCGGCAGCCAGTCCACGAACTCCTCCTTCGGCGCGGTTTCCGATATGATGGAATATTCGGTGACCACGCCCACGTCCAGCGACCCTGCCGCCGGGTTGAACATGTTCCTCTGCACTATCTGGGGCATAGGCTTCACGACAGCGTGGTACAGTCCCTGCATCCGTCGCCCCGAGGCGGCGAACGTGCTCTCCGCCACGACCACGTTCCCGCCCAGCGCGCTCTTCCCGAGGCGCTCCAGCACCGTGAACTGGCGGTAACCACACAGCGGCCCCATGGCGGCAAAGAACGCCTCCGTGGACAGCTCGCCGACAATCGGCATCTTCGCGAACAGGCTGTTCGGGCCATAGGCCCGGATCTGCCAGTTGCGCGCCTCCAGCGACCTGAGGCCGATGGCGTTGTTGAGGCAGAAGTACACCTCCCGCTCCGGACGTTTCGGGTCGAACACCGTTATTGCGTAGCTGATGAGGTCGATCTTGCCGTCCGGCTTGAGGCCGGTCCTAACCCTCCAGCCGGCCGGGACGTTGACGAAGAAGTAGCCGCTAGGGTCGCGGTACCTCACGAACTTTACGTGCGCGGCCTCCGCAGGCCTGATGCGCAGCGGCTTTTTCGGAGGCGGCGGACTTGCATGCCCCGCCAGGCCAGGCGCATGATGGTGCCCGGCGGCAGGAGCGACAGGGCCGACGGCCGCAAAACCGGCGAACGGGCCTTGCGCGACCGCCAGCGCCGCACCTCCAACGATGAAATCGCGTCTGTTCATTGCTTGATGCCAGTGTTACTTTGCAGGCTTCTCGGCCGGTTTAGCCTCGCCTGCCTGTTCCGCGCTGGCAGCTGTAGCCGTCTTGCTATCGCACGCCTGCTCCGTGCATGCGGCGGGAGCCGTCTGCTTCTTACAGCAGCTGAACGGACAAACGCCGAGCTTCCAGCAGACGCCCGCTGCGATTCCAGCCAGCAGCATCAATACGAGCAGCACCTTCAGCCAGCCGTGCGACGCGTACGGATCGCGCGCCACCGCCGCCCCCATCGGCATCTTGGCGGGACGCGTGAACGTGCGCGCCAATCCCATCGAGAAGGTGAGCGGACGGTTCACCGCCCAGCCGCCGGCATTGAGGATCGCGCCCAGGTCGCGCGCGCGAAGCTTGAACCACGCAAGGATCACGCTCGGCAGCGACACGATCAGGATCACTGCCGCCACGCCAACCAGCACCTTCCAGATAGGCAGGCCGGCCACGAGGCCGATCAGGCCGCCGACCGCGGCGCCCGCCATGCCGATGCCCACGCCAAGCGCGGCCACGCTAGACGCGAGCGCAGCGCCGCTAGGCGCCTCGGCCGCCTTCGGTGCGGACGCGGCGGCGGTAGCCCCCTCGCCGACCTGCGCCACTGCGGCGTCCTGCTTGGAGGAGAGGAACTTCTTGCACTGCTCGGAGATTGTGTTCCCTATCTTCGCCCACGGGGCCCAGAACGCCTCCTTGATCGACACCTGCGCCTCAACCACCTTCGCCACGACGGCTTCCCAGTCCTTGCCGTCGCAGTCGATGAAGAGTCCATTCCGTCCGGCATAGAGGCCGGCCGTCGGTCCCGCCGTGACGACCGCGCACACCTCGCGCGCCTCGCCAGTCGCGGGCCGCGTCAGCTTCGCGTAGAGCAGGCAGCACTTGCTGCGCTCTGCGAGCGCGGCGTGAGCGCCCTCGTTGACGACCTCGAAGCAGAGGCGGCACACGCGCCCGTCTATGTACAGGTCGCCGGTGCGGAACACGCCGTCGCGCTTGGGATCGTAGAGGTTTGCCTGGTTGACGTAGTTGTGCAGCCAGCGCACGAGGTTGGCCGCATAGCGCACGGCGCGCTCGCAGTCCACAAGCCGCCCATACTCGTCCGCGAGCGCCAGGTCCTTGGCGATCAGGTCGTTCACCTGAGCCTGCGCGGCGCCATCTTTCGCAAACGCCGCAAGCGCATCGTCGGCAATCCCCGCCACTGGCTTGCCCGCCTCGGCGGCGAGCCAAGCCTCGTAGGGAGCGAACTTCGCCTTGACGGCATCCCACTCTTCGCGAGTGATCTCCGTAGAGGGCGCGACCACCACCTCCGCGAACGCGCGGAACTTGCCGCGCCAGAACGGATGCACGCCAACCGTCAGCGGCAGCACGGGATCCGGTGCGTCCGTCACGAGCGGCAGGTCCTCCGGCGGGGTGAAGAACTCGTCGATCTTCCCTTCAACGGCCTTGAACGCGGCATAGGCATCGGCAGTCTTGTCGCCAAGCACCGCGGCGTCGGCCGCGGACGACTTCCACGCGAGACGCGCGGCGACATCGGCAAAGAAGGCATCGGCCTTCCCCTGGTCGATGCCAGCCTCGCCGCTGCGGTCCGGAACAGTCCCCTCTGCCGCGGCGATTGCCGAAATCGTGTCCGCCAAGGCGGCATCGGCCGTGGACTTGGCGGTGACCACGCCGTCGCCGTTGAACGGCTGGGCGTTGAAGACGTCAGTCATGCCCATCACGTCCGCCAGCGCTAGCGTGGCCGCATCAGACTTGCCGGCGCGAGCGAGCAGGTTCTTGAAGGACTTGAGGAGCGCCTGGCCCTCGGGCGTGTCGTCCTTCAGCTCGCCAAGTGGGATCTCCGCGTTGCCGGCGAAGAGGAAGTCGAGCTTCTTGAAACGCGCCGCCATCCAGTCCACCGCCGCCAGCACCTCTGGCACGCGCACGCGCCCGTCGCCGTCGGCATCGAGCAACTTCAGCGTCGCCGCGTCGAAGCGAACGCCCGTGGTCGGCGCGGCCAGCACCGTCCACAGCTTCTTGTCCAGTTCCTTGAGCGCGAGCAGGTCGTCGCCCGTCTCCACCTTCGCCTGCACGCAGCGTGCCGACTTGAAGAATTGCCATTTGTGCATCGTCTGTTCCATAGTCTGTTCCTTTCTGTCGTTAGATCGAGTTTGCCACCTGTTTCATCTTTGCCAGGCCCGTCTTCAGCGTTTCCAGCGGCGTCGTTTTCCAGTATGCAGGATTGAAGAGCTCCAGCGACAGCCACGGATCGAGGTTGCCGGCACGCAGGATGCCGAATATCTGCTTCCAGTCCGCACAGCCGTCGCCCGGCCACACGCGGTCAGCGTCCGTCATCTTCTCCCGCGCGGGCTGCGCCGGGAAGTCGTTCATGTGCAGGATGGGAAGCGTGGACGGCGAGAGGAAGCGCAGCCCCTCGTATTCGCTTCCGCCACGATACATGTGGTACACGTCGGCCAGCACCGCAGCCTTGGGGTGGCCGCTCGCGGACGCCACGAACAGCGCCTCGTTCAGGCGGCTCAGGTTCGCGGAGTGTCCCCAGAACTCGAGGACCGGCGTCACTCCCATCTTGTCGCCGAGCTCCAGCACGGCGCGGTATCTTGGTATGAAATCGGCGATCGGCACGTGCGGGCTTCCGGGCTTCTGCAGCCCGAACGGCGGCGCCGCGATGTATGGGCAGTCCAGCTCGGCCATGAGCGCCATGTCGCGCTTCATCTCCTCCATGCCCTTCGCGCGCGCCGCGTCGTCCGGCAACGACCAGTGAGCGAAGCCGATGCCGTCCACGATCTTCAGGTTGCCGTCGGCGCACATCTTCCTGATGTCGCCCAGCTCGCCGCGGTCCTTCGCCTTCTGCACGTCGGCGAGCCACGGCTCGATGCCGTCGTAGCCTGCGGCGATCGCCCACCTGACCTGGTCCTTCAGCTCCAGCTTGTACCCGCGTATCGTCGCGGGGTTGAGCGCGAACCGTCCGCGCGAACAGCGCTGCGCGGACTTCTGCGCATCGGTGCCAAGACATCCCGCCGCCAACAGGCCGCCACCTGCCGCCATGAACCCGCGCCTCGAAAAGTTTACGTTCGACATGTGCTTATTTTCCTTGCGCGCCCGACACCATGTCGCGCACGCACGCGACAAGTATATCATGGGAAACGGGGAATGGGGAACGGGGAACGAGAAAAAAATTTCAAATGCGTGTCAGATGGCCTAGGGCGAGATTCCTAGCTTTCATGTCGGGCGATGGTGCCCACAGCAAACAGAAAGACGAGGCAAATCATGAACACGAAGAAAATCTTAGTTATGGCCCTTGCGATGACTGCAGCCACGTGCGTTTTCGCACGCGGCCCCCGCGGCGGGTGGGGACATCATCACCATCACCACCACCATGGTCTCGGCCTAGCGGCAGGCATCGTCGGCCTGACGGCCGCCACGGTGGGACTTGCGCATGACATCATAGCCCCGGCCCCAGCGGTCTACACGGCTCCGACGGTCTATCCGACCCCCGTACCCGCCCCCGTGGTCGTCCCCGCTCCAGTCGTCGCGCCCGCCCCAGTGGTCGTCGCGCCCCCGCCGGTGGTCTATCCGGCCCCAGTCGCCTACCCGCGCGCATATCGCCGATACTGGTGATATCCGCATGGCGAAACGGCGGTGTTTTTGATATACTACGCGCGTTTCTTTTTAAAAGGACACGCGTACAAATGAACCAGATATTAGTCAACACCATTCTGCTCGCCGCCTATTTCGCCCTGCTGATCGCCATCGGCTGGATGTGCCGCAAGAAAGCCACGGACGTCAACGGCTTCGTCCTCGGAGGACGCACCGTAGGTCCGTGGCTGACTGCTTTCGCCTACGGCACCTCCTACTTCTCCGCCGTCGTGTTCGTGGGCTACGCCGGCCAGTTCGGCTGGCGCTACGGCATCTCGGCCACCTGGGCCGGCATCGGAAACGCGCTCATCGGCTCGCTCCTCGCCTGGGCCGTCCTCGGGCGCCGCACGCGCATCATGACGCAGCACCTCGACTCCGCCAC
>CAMPAF010000206.1 GCA_946631535.1 uncultured Verrucomicrobiota bacterium | reverse complement strand
CGCGCGTGCCGGAGTCGAGCGCGAGGAAGTCGTGCTTGTAGATGGTGAAGTTGTTCTCGTCGTGGTGCTTGTGCATCGTGAGCTTGGCGCCCGCGGTGAACGTGCAGTAGGTGGAGTCCGGCTTCCAGCCGGAGCGCATGACGATCTGCCCGAGGTTCTCGAAGTGGCGGGCGTGGAGCGGCAGGTTCTCCAGCTCCTCGGCGGAATACGGCTTCACCTCCTCGTCCGGGGAGGGTCGCGCTGCTGCGCGACCGAAAAGGAACGGGTACATCGGCCAGTCGCTCGCGAACGACTGGTTGGGCGCGCGGTCGCGCAGCGACGCGGCGAGGCGCGCGGCGGCGGGGTTCGTATCGCGGAAGAAGTGGATGTACTGCGACATGTGCTCGTAGAGGCGGCCGACCGACAGGGTGTTATGCGAGTGCTGGTCGTCGCCGAAGCCGCAGTAGAGCGGCATGTCCGGGTGGTCCGCGTTCGGGATCCACGTCCAGTAGATCCAGTTGGGGAAGAGGGCGAGGCCGGGGTAGGACGCTGCGAGGTTCTCGCCGGTGGCGGAGAGCCAGGTGTGGAAGAAGTTGAAGTGCGCCCACGGGTACGCGCCCATGCAGTAGCCTGGCACGGCGGAGGAGAGTGCGCCGTCATCGCCCGCGCCGTCGTCGCGGAACTTCACCATCTGCAGGCAGAGGTCGTGGCCCTGCTCAAGGTGCTTGCGCGCGAGGTCGTCGCAGAAGCCGTCGCCGTAAGCCGCGAGGCCGGAATACCACAGGAGGCTCCGCACGCTGTAGAAACCGCTCTGGATGCCCCCCACGTTGCGGCGGATGATGGCCGGCTTGCCCTTGCCCGGCTGCACGTCCTCGACGTGCTGCACGAGCGGCACGATGATCGCCTTGCGTTCCTCGGGCGTGAGCGCCTCCCAGATCCAGTCGTAGGCGCTGAGCGCGAGGATGCGCGTGGTGGAGTACCAGTTGACGGCGCGTCCGTTGCGGTAGGCGGCGTGGTAGGCGGCGACGCTCGCGACGAGCATCTTGCGCGCCTTTTCAAGGTATTTCCGCTCGCCCGTAAAACGCCACGCGAGCGCGCACTCGGCCGCCTGTGGCCCCCACTCCTTCACGCTCGGGATCGGCGTGGCGGCGGTGGTCTTGTGCGTGCCCGAGGCGGTCTTCACCTCGCGGAACACCACGGGGTCGAAGCCGGAGCAGACGGGGTCGTCAGGATAGCGGTCGCAGCGCTTGATGAGCGCGTCGCGCGCTGCGCGCGCGGGCCCCTCCGCCCGCGCCTTCACGGCGGGCCACGTCTCCGCGTTGAAGAACATGCGCGGGTGGTCGCGGCGGATGCGACCTTCCCAGTTCGGAGTTTCAGCCGCAACGCCCAGAAGGGCGCCGACGGCACAACAGACGGTGAGGATTCTTTTCATGGCAATTTATTGGGAAACAACTATGACAACTTCAAGAACAACTTGGTTTTCATCGACGCGCAACCGCGCGTCGACTTAACGGAAAATGATTGTCGTGCCGCCGCCCTTTACGAGCAGCACGCCGAGTCCCTCGAAATGGCTGTCGGCCTTCACGGAGGGGTTCGCCGCATGCGCCTCGGGCGAACCGTAGAGGCCCGGACGGCAATGCTTCTCCGCATCGATGTCGGTGAGGAAAAGTTCCCCGCAGGTCTGCCGCACGCCCGCGTCGAGGATGACACGTCCGCTGCCGCCGACGCGCCAGACGGACTCCTCGCCGAAGCGCTCGGACGCCTTCAGCTCCAGGATACCCGTTCCGGCCACCGTCACCGTCTGCGCGTTCGTCATCGAGCCTGTCTGGAAACGCGCCCACCCGTTCGTCACCGCGAGGCCGCCCGTCGTCGGCGAGACGCCGGTGAAGTTGAAACGTCCATGGCGGAGCGAGACGCTTGCGGCGTCGGCGAACTTCGTCGCGCAATTCACCGCGTCGAACCAGGCGTTCGCGCCGGCGGCGTTGTTCGTGTACACGCCGCCCACTTCGACCAACGATCCCGCGTCGCCGCGGACGTAACCGCCGCCTTGCAGCCTCCAGAAGTACTGCTTCGTCCCGTTGACAAGAACCGTGCCGTTGAAGCTGGTGGCCTTCTGCCAATGCTCGGTGTTGGCCATTGCGGCGTAGTCGGCCCGCAGGTCGAGCGTGCTGTTCGCGTTCACGACGAACGTGTAGCTGAGATTGTTCGGCGCTTCGAAAACGACATACAGGGCTTCCGCGTTGCTGCTGGAACCGATGGTGACGTGCGAACCGGAACTGATCCTCTTGCGGAACTCCACGCGTCCAGATCCCGTCAGGTAGCACGGCGACCAGGAGAACTGGACGAGTCCGTTCACGACAGTGCGCGACCCCGCCCCGAAATGGAAGTAGGGGGTGCGGTTGACGTTCCCAAGCGAATAGAAGCTCAGCCCCTCAAACGCATTCGTCGTGTTGTCGGCAACATCGATGAGATAGCACGGCGTTACCGTGTAGTCGAAGCGAATGGGACCGTCGAAGACGGAACCCGTGCCGCCCACGGTCAGCAGCGAGTTGGCAACGTTGCCGAATCCGCTCGTCGTGGCGTACATCCGCGTCTCCTCGTCCGTTGTGCCGAACGCGCCGCCGGCGGAGGAGTCGACCGACACGTGGCAGTTGGACGCCGTCAGCCCCGCGAAAGCGTTCGCGGCCGAAAGACGCACCCGCGACGAGCCGTTTGTCGCACCCTGCACGGCGAGCTTGTATCTGGCACCGTCCAGCGTGTCGATGGCCTGCGTCACCACGAGCTCCGTATTCGCGCCGAGATTCCAGGTCTGGTGTCCCGTGAACATGAGCGGTGTGTCGACCACCGCCGTGTATGCCGAACCGTTCGTCGCCACCAGGTTGAAGCCGGCCGACGCCAGTTTCACCCGTTCGGTCCCGGCCGACCGCGCGAGCGTGAACGCGGGCGTGCCGGCGGGCAGGTCGAAGACGATTCCGGCGAACGACGTGTTCGAATCGATTTCCGCGCGCGTGCCGCCGGCGGCGAACGTGGCCAGGAGCGAGCCGTCGCCGAACGTCGGCAGCGAGGCGCCGTCCCAGTTCGCCGCCGTCGAGAACAGATTGTCCGAACCCGCGCCCGTCCAGGTGCGCGATTCGACGGTCGGGGAATAATCCGAGACGACGATCTTTCCGTCTCCGGAGAGCACGTCTAGCTTCTCCGCGGCCCCCGCCGCCACGCCGGAGTAGACGCCGCCCGCGTGGCGCCTGCCGTCGATCCAGAGTTCCGTCACGTACGCCGTGAACCCGGACGGGAGCTCGAACGTCGCGTGCGAATCGAGGGACAGGGCCATCTGCGGCACCGTCCCGAACGGATTCGCGCCGCACGTCTCGGTCACGCGGAAGACGCCGCCCGAGGCGACGGACACGGTGGCAAGCGCGGAGAGCGCATTGTTGGTGACCGCTTCGAGGGAGAAGACGGCGTTCGTGCCCACGCTCAGGGACTTCGCGTTCGGGTACGACGCGTAGCCCGTGACGCGGAGCGTGCCGCGTTTCACGGTGACGGCGGCGATGCCCGTATTGGGCCGGCCGACATGCGAGCCGTTGAGCGCATACGTGAAATCAGGCGCGTCCAGGCACAGGTTGTACGTGCCGTTGAGCTTCGAGAACCACGCGTCCGTCGAGAGATTGTCGCCCGCGACGCCCGATCCGGCGAGCGTCAGCGTTGGCACCTTGGTGGTGTCCGAGTTCTTGACAAGATAGCACGCGCGGGCGCGAGGCGGCAATTGAGCGCCTTTGAAGTAGGCGATACGCTGGTCTTTGCCGTTGGCATCGTAGTACCCGCGCGCAGTTTCGCCCGCGGCCTCCGAGAAGTCGTGGCTCCAATCGATCACCGCATCTTTGAAGCAATCCGCCTTCTGGGCGATGAACGAACAGTAGTTGCACTGGAAGGTCCCAACGTCGTTTTCAGAGTTTACGAGATAGACGTACCCGCGCGCCAACGTGTTGGGAGTATTCTCGCGGCCAATGCGGAAGAGCGGCGCGGTCACCTTCCCGTAGCAGTAGACCTTGCAGTACGGAATGAGTTCGAATACGTCGCCGGACACGGTCACCGCGCCGCGGAAGATACCGCTGTATTTGCCCGCCTGCGTGTTCGCGTAAGGACCTCCCGTCTGGCCGTTTGCCGGCACCCACGAGGCGTCGTCGAACACATAGAGATCGCCGTCGGCCGTGATGTTGCCGTTGAACTGGAGGCCGTTTGCCACGGAGTTGCCGCCGCCGTGGACGCTGATGGCCGGATAGCTGCGCGCGGACGCGCGGACATGGATCGCGTTGGCGATGGCGCTGCCGGCCGGAAGGCTGAACTTCACCTGGTTGGCCGCCGAGGCGGAGCCCACGTCGATCTGCCCCGAGCCGAGCGCGCCCGCCGCCGTCGCCTCGAGGATGCCCGCCTGCACGTCGGCACCGCCCGTGAAGGCGTTCGAGCCGTTGGAGAGGGCGAGTGTCGCGGTCCCCGCCTTAACGAGCCGGATGTTGCCGGTGATGAGGCAGGAGTTGGTGACGTTCGCCGTCGGCGTCACCGTGAGCGTGCGCCGCTCGGTGCCGCTGTTGACGTACGTGTCCGCGTTGTCGAGCGCCGCGAGCGCGAGGTCGCCGGTCTGCGCAAGGTCGACCGTCGCACTGTAGCCGATTCCGGTAGCCAACGCCGCCGCACAAAGGGAGATGCACATTTTCATGTCAAGAGTGTACCATTTCCCTTGTCCGCTGCGCAAGCGGGAAATGACCGCGGCGAGTCTCCGGTACGTCATGATGTGATATAATGGCGGCATGAAAAACGCAACCATTCTCACCGCCGCGCTCGCGGCGCTGACGTGCGCGGCGGCGCCGATCGACCGCGCGTTCCTGAAGAAGCTCGTCTCCATCCCTTCCGAAAGTGCCAAGCCCGAGCGCGTCAACGAGGCCATGGCCTTCACGCGCGCCTACCTGGAGAAGCGCGGCGTGCCGTGCGTGACCGAGCATGACGGCCCGCGCGACATACTCTACGCCTCCACCCGGCCCGGCAAGGTGCAGGACTACCTAATCTGCGTCCACCTCGACGTGGTGCCCGCCCCAGACCCGAAGATGTACGAGCCGCGCATAGAGGGCAACCGCCTCTACGGCCGCGGCGCGAGCGACGACAAGGGCAACGCCGCCGTGGCGGTGCAGACGCTCGTGAGCCTCCTCGGCAAGGCTTCGGTCGGCGTCATCTTCACGGCCGACGAGGAGATCGGCGGCATGACGACCGCCACCATGGTGAAGCGAGGCTACGCGGCCCGGCGCTTCGTCCTCGTCATCGACGCCGGCGCCTACAAGGTCACGGTCGCCCAGAAGGGAACGTCCTACATAACCGTACGCGCCGTCGGTAGGGGCGGACACTCATCCCACCCGTGGACGCTCGACAATCCCATCGACAAGCTTGTCGACGCCTACGCAAAGTTCCGCGCCGCCTGGCCCAAACCCACAAAAGACCACTGGTGCGACATAGTCTCCGCCACCATGCTCTCTGGCGGCGAGGCGCGCAACCGCATCCCCGACACGGCCGAGATGACGCTCAA
>CAMPAF010000205.1 GCA_946631535.1 uncultured Verrucomicrobiota bacterium | reverse complement strand
TGCCCGCGCACGTGGAGATGATGGGCCTCATCGGCATGGGCAACAACCCGATGGTCGGCGCCACGGTGGCCGTGGCCGTGGCCGTCGAGGAGAGCTTCAAGGCCAAGAAGTAAGGCCGTCTCCCCGACAAACGAAAGGCCGGTTCGCCGTTTGGCGAATCGGCCTTTTGCCTTTTGTGGCCTCTTGCTTGGAATAGCCTACACGATGTTCACGTAGAACGGACGCGAACGGACGAGGTCAAAGAGCGCGGCGACGTCGCGGTTCGCCATGCGGATGCACCCATGCGAGGCGGGCGTTCCGAGAAGCTGCTCCTGGTTCGTTCCGTGGATGTAGATGTAGCGGGCGCGGCTGTCGACCTTGCCGCCCCTGTTGACGCCTTCCTCCAGCCCGTCCAGCCAGAGGATGCGCGAGAGTATCAGGTCAGTGTCGCCGCCCGCGCGCCATTCGGCGGCGGGAAGGGTCTGTCCCCTTACGGGTCGGCGGGAGACGAACACCTGTCCGAGCGCGGCATTCGCGCCGTGGCGGGCGCAGACTCGGTGCCAGCCTGGCGGCGTCTTGTTTGAACCCATTTCGCCGCCGACTCCCGCTCTGGCGGTAGAAACAGGATATGTCGCGACGGTGCGACCGCCCATCGCGACACACATTTGCTGCCGGGCGACGCAAACCGTCGCCACGACGCTGCGGGCCGGAAGGCGAATGCCGTCCGGCGGCCGCAAGGAGACTACTTGTTCTTGTGACGTTGCGCCTTCATCCGCTTGTCGTACTTGTGCTTCGACATTTTCTTCCGGCGCTTCTTCTTGATGGAACCCATCGTTGTCTCCTTGGTTGGTTTTTGGTATTCGCCTTCTTGCTCGTTCCGCTACGCTCACTTGCTTGGAGGCTCAATTGCTTCTTTTAGAAAATGACCTTGTTGAGGGGCAGCTCGATGATGCCCGTGGCGCCTGCGTTGCGCAGGACGGGAATGAGATCGCGCACCAGGTGCTCCTCCACGACGGACTCGACCGCGAACCAGTCGGCCGCGTCGAGCTTGTTGACCGTGGGGGCGTGGAGGGCGGGCAGTGCCGCCGTGATCTTCGCGAGGTTCTTCGCGGGCGCGTTGAGCTTCAGCAGCACGCGCTTCTGCGCGTCGAGCGCGCCTACGAGGAGCATCTTCAGCTGCTCCAGCTTGGCGCGCTTGGCCTTGTTCTTCCACGCCGCCTTGTTCGCGATGAGGCGAGTGGTGGACGTGAGGATCGTGTCGACGATGCGCAGGTTGTTCGCGCGGAGCGAGGAGCCCGTCTCCGTGAGGTCGGCGATGGCGTCCACCAGCTCGGGGGCCTTCACCTCGGTCGCGCCCCAGCTGAACTCCACGTCGGCCTTCACTCCGTGCTTCTTGAGGTAGCGCTTCACGAGGCCGATCGCCTCCGTGGCGATGCGCTTGCCCTGCAGGTCCTTCACAGACTTGATCTTCGAGTCGTTCGGCACCGCCAGCACCCAGCGCACCGGGTTGGAGGTGGCCTTGGAGTAGTTGAGCTCGCAGACCTCCTGCACGTCGCTGCCGTTCTCGTACACCCAGTCGTACCCGCAGATGCCCGCGTCAAGCAACCCCAGCTCCACGTAGCGGCTCATCTCCTGCGGACGCAGAAGGCGGCACTTGATCTCCGGGTCGTCGATCGACGGCACGTAGGAACGTGAAGAGCAAGACACGTTGAACCCTGCACGCTTGAAGAGCGCGAAGGTCGATTCCTGGAGGCTGCCCTTCGGCAGGCCGAGTACTATCGCCATAGCTTGAAACTTTCCTTTTCCGTCGCCAAGACCTATTTCCGGCGAACGGACGGTTGGAAAGTTTATCAAAACCGGCGGTAAAAAGCAAGCGGCGCGAACCACAAGCCATGAAATTATGGTACAATACCAACGTCATTTACCGCTAAAAGGAGTATTGCCATGATTCGTCGTACATGCCATGCCCATCTTGCAGCCCTGGCGATTGCCGCCGTTTCGCTCGCGGCGAACGCCGCGTACATCACGCCGTGGTACGTGAACCCCGCGCTAAAGGATCGCTTCTGGCTGGGGGGCGACAGCTTCACGCCCATCGGCCTCGCGATCGACGCGGACGCCACGCGCCTCGTGATCGCGGCCAAGCCCGAAGGGGCGTCGGACATCATCCGCGTGTACGACCTCGGCAACCTGATTTACACCGCCAACGTCGTGCAGACCAACCGTCATGCCACCGCCTACACGGTGTCCTCGGCCGGACTGAACGGCTCGCCGCGCCTTGCGGTGCACGCGAACGACCTGGTCTGCGTTGACGCCGCAGGCGGCACGGCGGCGAAGTTCACCTTTGAATCCCGCAAGTGGGTCGGCCGCTTTGCGCCGGAGGCGCGCACGTTCCCCGCCGCACCGGACGCCACGTCGTTCGCGCTCGATTCGACCGGCGCGCTGTGGTCCAACGCCACGGGCGCTGGGCGCGAGGGCCTGCTCGTGAAACGCACGCTCTCCGGCACCGCCTACGCCGAGGCGGACACGGTCGCCACGGGCCTCACCGCGGTGGACGCCGTGGCCGTGTACACCGTGAACGGCGTGGAATACGCGCTCGCCGCCGCGCAGGGGAAGGTGGTGCGCGTGAACGTCTCGACGAAGGCCGTGGCGACGCTCGTGGACGACGCGACGCATCTGGACGCGGCGGTGAAGTCGGTGAAAATGAGCCACACGGACTACTTCCGTCCGCGCCTCTATGTGCTGCTCGCGACGGGTGACATCGCGGTCTACTACCTCGACAAGACGGCGAGCACCGCCACCTGGTCGAAGACGCTCTCGAACGCCGAACTGCTGACGGCGGCGCAGGCGCCCTACGCGACGACCGACGCCGTGATCGAGGCGTTCGAGGTGACGCCCGACGGCGGATCGGCGTTCCTCGCGTACAAGGCGAACGAGGGCGCGACGGCCACGGGTCCCTCCTACCTCGTCATGGTGAAGCACACGGCGCCGTCCTGGCGGTACTACGCCGCCGGCGAGACGGGCAACCCCAGCTCGGCTCCCGAAACCTACGCCTGCATCACCGACGGCAAGTGGGTGCTGCGGTGCACGCTCAACTCGTCGGCGGTCCGGGTCGGTCTCGGGGATTCCAACGTTATCAGCCAGCGGGCCTGGGACAACGACAACTTCCACGAGTACCTCGACATGTCGATCGGATATGCCAAGAACGCGTCCGGGACAAAATACAACATCACGGGGAACGGCAACTGGTCGTTCTGCACAAACGTTCTCAAGCAGTCGCCGCGCGTGATCATCTATTCGCCGAACAAGTCCGACGGCTGGGCTCAGTCGCTCAAGGGAATCGAGGCGGAAGAGGTGGTGTTGTCCACGACGGCGATTACCGGCGTCGGGTCGTGGTTCGGGCTTGCAAACATCAACAAGCGCGTGGTACTCAACCTGCCGAACATGACCACGGCGGATCGGTTCTCTTTCTACCAGAACGGTGGTAAGCCGAATGCCGAAGAATCGTATTGGGCGGACTTCAATCTCTCCAAGCTGGCAAACATGCGGGAGGGCGCATTCAAGAATTTCCAGTGCACGGGCGTTCTTGAACTGCCGTCGGCGGTAAGCATCTCCAACCAGGCGTTCCATCTCTGTTATTACATGACGGAAGCGCGCGTTGCCGCAGAAAAGAAGACGTTGAAGTACCTCTTCAACCAGGCGTTCGCGGGGTCGTCGACCACGTCGGCCAACCATCTGAAGCGCGTGGTGCTCGGCGGCGCGGCGGGCTTCACGTTCAAGACCACGAACGTGTTCCAGTACCAGCCGCTGGAGGAAGTGGAGTTCACGGGCACCATGCCGGAGCTCCCCTCCGGAACCTGCTGGCCGGATAAGGCGATCAAGACAATGACGTTCGTCGTGCCGCGCGGCGACGCGGACTGGGACGCGATCGTCACCGACACCTCGAAGGTGACGCCCCTCACGGAAGCGGAACGGAAGGCGTACCGTCTCGCGAACCCATCGAAGCCCATCCCGTACGGCGTGGTGAAGAAGGACGTGTTCCACACGGCCTACGACCAGTACATCGCCTACGCGGGCGGGGAGTGCGCGCTCACGATCGACCACGACACGTTCTTCGACGACACGGTGGAGGTGTCCGGCGACTGGGGCGCGTCCGCGAGCAACAGCTACCCCTACGGCGCCACGGTCACGATCACGGCGCGGCCCGGCACGACGGGCATCTTCAAGAAGTGGTACGGCGACGTGCCGCGCGACGACATGGACATCCGCACGAACGCGACGCTCACGCTCACGCTGACGAACGACGTGTACCTCTACGCGCGGTTCGTCCATCCATGGACGCTGGCGTCCGACAAGAAGACGGCGTACAACGGCAATTTCACGATCAACTGCTCGGTGGTGAACGCCTCGCAGCGCACGCTGAAGGTAGGCAAGGATAAAACCCGCTACAGCATCTACGCGGACGACGACGTGGGGCAGGGCATCCTCGACCTAGGCGGTCCCGTGCGGCTTGAAGGCGACGCGACCCCGTGGACGTTCGTCGACATGCCGTGGGACTACGCAACGTGGACCGCGCCGATGACGGCGAACGTCACGGGACTGATCACGCCCGGCACGATCACGCAGACGGGCCTGTGGGGCCAGTTCCTGCACACATACACGGAGGCCCAATCCTACCACCTGCTGTTCATGGACGAGCCGCTGATGGGCTCGACGATCGGCGGATGGACGACGGCCGCCCAGAACCTGCTGACGAAGTTCATCCTGGAGCTGCCCAACTTGAAGAAGCTTACGGGGGACGGGGCGCTGTGGGGCATCCCGATGAGCGAGAGCAAGTTCGACTGGTGGAACCTCGACAGCGTCGTGCAGATTGACGAAAAGTCGATGGCGGGCTGGTCGGATAGCACCGGAACGGGCGCCTGGGACAACTACATTCCGGGCAAGGGAACGCTGTCGCTTCCGTCCATGCGCGCCTCCAACGTGAAAGCCCTTCAAATCATGCGTAACATCGAAGGCATCTCCTTGGGCGGAAAGGATAAGTACACGACAGTGACGAACATCTGCGCCAATGCCTTTCAGGGCGACCGGTCTCTGAAACGCCTCACGCTGCACGGGGCGCGCGAACTCACGGTAGGCGCGACGCCGTTCTCCAGTGGCTACTCGCCGACGGAGTTCGTGTTCACCGGACCGGCGCCCGCCAGCGAGACGTCCTTCGCGAACCTGCTCTCGCGCGCGACGGCGGCTGAGAAGAAGCCGGTGAAGGTCTACGCGTCAATCCTGCAGGACGGCTGGACGACCGACTCCTACATCGACCATAACCCGACGGCGGCGGAGCGCGCGGAAGCGCCGGGCGAACGTGTGATCGGCGTGTACCGCGGCAGCGCGGCGGCGCCCCTCGGCAAGGCGCTCATCATCTACCGCAAGTCGCGTTTCGACGCGCCAGGGACGGTGCTTATCTTTAAATAGGACGCAATAAATTGCGTCCCTCCCGCTGCTGCGCATGAGCCACGGGAAATGTGCTAGAATACTTGCCGTCATACAGCCAAAGGAGATTCTAATGAAGATAGTCGTTTCCGTGTGTGCCGCCGCCGTCGCGCTGGCGGCGGTCGCGTACCTGCCGCCTGTCGAGGAGCGGTGCGGCGTGAAGGTGGAGATCGGGTCGTTCCCGCAGAAGATCGAGCGGAACA
>CAMPAF010000204.1 GCA_946631535.1 uncultured Verrucomicrobiota bacterium | reverse complement strand
GCGTCGAGCGCCTGGAAGTAGACGAACGTGTTGCCCGGCACCTCGAAGTACGCGCTGCCGTCCGCCTCCACCGGCACCGTGCCGAGGATGCGCTTGTTCTCGAACGAGTGCCAGTTCATCGCGGCCGCCTCCTCGCCGTGGCCGAACCAGCCGCGCGGACCCGTCCAGTTCCGCTTCGGCGGCGACTCGACCACGCGCAGCGCCTTCACCGTCCCCGGCTTCACGCCTTTCATGTGCGTGCCGATGTAGACGTTCTGCAGATAGAACTTCCCGGGCGCGTCCGGCGCGTCGAAGTTGCGCTGCCGGCTCTGCACGACCGGCTTCTTCACGGGACGCAGGATGACGGGCGACCAGATGCCGGGCGCGTCCGCGAGGAGTTCCGTCTCGTTGCCGTCGAGGTCGAGGTAGACGAGCGACATCTCGCCCGCGCGGCCGGTCATGCGGACGGCGAGGAAGCGCGTCTCGTCGATCGGGAACGGGTCGGCATACTTGCACGCGAGGAAGCGCGTCGAGTCGAAGTCCTCCTGACCGCCCGCGTGGATGCGGTCGCGGTAGGAGGCCGGCCACGTGCGCAGCACGGGCTCCTGGCCGTCCACGCCGCGCGAGCGGTCGATCAGCCCCAGCGCGCCCCACGGACGGTCGTGGCAGCTCCCGAGGATCGCGATCGCCTTCGAGGAGTCACCGCCCACGGCGCGCGCGTTGATCACGCCGCCCGGGCTCGTGGTGTTGTTGCCCCACCAGATCGCGTGGCGCGTGCCGTCGGGGTTGCACGTCCAGAGTCCCTGCGCGTCGCCGAAGTCGCGGTCCACGTACTCCCAGCGGTCGTAGAGGACGCGGCCGTCGGGCAGGATGGAGGAGTGTCCCTCGAAGAGCGTGGAGACGCCGATCTGGTGGATGTTCGCGCCGTCCGCCTCCATGCGGTAGAGGTTGCACATGATGTGGCGGTTGCACATGCAGTACTTCGGGTCGCGCGTGGAGGAGAACACGATGTCGCCGTCCGGCAGGAACGCGGGGTCGATGTCGCTCACGCCCTTCGCGCGCGTGAGCTGGCGCAGACCCGTGCCGTCCGCGTTCACGACGTAGACGTGGTAGTCGTCGGCGCGGCCGTCGCGCATGGAGAACACGATCCGCTTTCCGTCCCAGTCCACCTCCGGGTCGCGGATGGTGCGCCCTTCCTTCTCCGGCACGATCACGCGCGTTGCACCCGTCGCGGGGTTCCACGCCTTGAGCGCGCCCTGCGTGTCGTAGCTCCGCTCGTTGATCTCGCCGCACTGGAAGAGCGTCGCCGTGTTGTGGTGGTCGGCCCTGAACGCGGCGTGCGTCACGTACACGACCTCCGGCACGGACGCGAGTGCCGCCTTCGCGGCAACCTTCGCGCCGGGCTTCTCCACGCTGCGGAAGTAGTCGGCGAGCGGCGACGGACGCGGACGCGCCGCGAAGTCCGACGCGCCGCGCACGCCCTCGCACGTCACGTCGTCCAGCGTCACGTGTCCCCAGCCGCCGGTCGCGTCGTCGGCCACGCGGAAGTAGACGTCCTTGCCGACCGCCTGCGGCATGTTCCACGTGACCGTGCGCATCCGCTCGCCGTTCTCGCCGACGGCCGACGCAAGCACCTTGCCCGTCGCGCGGTCGACGAGCTCGAAGCGCGCGTGCTGCCCGCCGCCGATCTTGAATGTGATCGTCGGATTCGTCAGGCGGATCGTCGGCGACTCGATCAGGCCCGTCTGCCCGTCGTTCGGGCGGTTGACCGCGTTCTCGAGCGTCGAGACGAAGTACGTGCCGCCCTTCGTGTACGGCTTTCCCGTGTTGTGCTCCTTCGCGAGGTCGGTCACGGGACGCGCGAACGCGCCCTTCGTCACCTGCCATCCCTGCAGGTCGCCCGTCTCGAAGTCGTAGACGATCCGCTCCGCCATGGTTGGTAACGCCATCGCAAGCACCTCGCAGCAAGAGAGCATCAGTTTGTGTTGCATAAGAAAGTATCCTTCTAGATTTCCGATAGAATTGCCACCTTGAACATCACGCCTCATCCCAGTCGTCCGCCTCGTTTTCGCACGGATCGCCCTTGATGACGATCTGTGAAAGCGACGGATCAATTTCCGTGCGAACGAGCTTTTCAGTCGGCACGTCTGGAAACTCGGTCACGGATTTGTTCTTGTTCAACATGGTCATTCGCTTCTTACGCATTGCCCCTATTATACCATAGGAATGACCATGTTGGGCAAGATTACACCTATTGGAACACGATGAGCGTGCCTTTCGCCTCCCAAGCGTAGAGCCGGCCGCTCTCGTACGACACCTGTATCGATGCGGGCAAAGACGCATTTCGCACAAACGACAAATCTGCATACCCGCCGGAGGAGAAAGTAAGCCCCGTCAGGTCGGCCAGCAAGGTCTTTCGCGTCGGCACGGTGCCCGTGAGCGACACGGTGATAGGCCCCGCTGGCAGAGCGGCGCACGCACCCGTCACCGTTGCCGCCTCCGTCGGCAGGTCGAACGTCCAGCCATCCGCGCAGATCGCCGCCCACGGCTTCACCTGCCACTTGCACGGCGTCGCCGCAGCGCGATAAAGCACGACATGGTTGTTTGTGACGTAGGAAGTGGGATTGACAGCGAAGGAACCGCCAGTCGCCACGACATTCGGCGGCAACTTGGCGGATCCTGTGATTTGAAAGGATGAGCAAGTCATCACGGAATCCCCGGTGATTTCAATCGTCGATTGAGGCGCTGTTCCCCAGCTGTAAAGGGCTGTCGTGGCAATCTGCGCGCCGTCGAACACAACATGCGCATTGTCTGACGGGATGTAGACGCAGCAAGTCGTATTGCCGCTCGTCCCCTCAATCCGAACCGTCGATTCGACGATCAGCGTCGCCCCTGGCCACATCTGAAAGCAAGACTTATAATGTGTCGTTTCCCGAATCGTTCCGTTCCGCAACCGAACCGTGCTGTTCGTGTAGACTCCGAAAATGTCAACTCCGCCCGAAAAACAATGCCCACCCAAGTCGAATGTAAAGTTCCTGTTGACCGGGGTCATTTCCCTAGCAGATGCCACGACGTCCTTGACCATGCAGACTGTCTCGTTGTTCTTGACCTGTGCGAGAGCTGTCGAGACCTTCAGAAAACCCACCGCGCCAATCTCCGCTTCGAGACCGCCTAACGCCGCGACCTCTTCGCTGGACATGACGCAATAATTGAACTTGATGTTGTCCTTGGTGGCGTCGCTAAACACGTATCTGTATCCATCTGCCAACAATGCCGGCGAAAGCTTGTTGAAGTACCCTCCAAAAAACTGGAATGTCGTTCCGACCACGTTCTTGTCCCTTAAGTTCGTATAATTGATGTGTCCTCCCCGCACTTCCAGCGCGGCGTTCCCGTTTCCGCTTCCCAAGTTCTTCACATTAACAAAAGAATCCGAAAGAATGTTCAACTTCCCGGTTCCGCTACTCCACACCAGGCAATTTCCGGTTGCCGTGCAGTTCGTCACGTTCATGACGGATCCTGGCGAAGGCGCGAAAGTTGACTGGGCGGACGCCCCGATGACCTTTCCGTTCTGGATCGTCACGGTTGTCCCGGAATCCGACCTGATGGAATTGGAGCTCAGATGACGAAATGTGAGTCCAGCCAAGTCAAACGTGATGCTTTTCTTTATCTGGATGTAGGATGCTGAGTCCACGCTTGCGAGCATCGTGACGGTCTCGCCGCCCGCGCAGGCGTCAAACGCCGCCTGGAGAGTGGCGTAGTCCGTCGAGACGCCGCCAGATGTCGTGACGCGCGCCAGATTTAGATTCGTGATTTCGCCCTTGGGCACGACCTTGCAGGTGAAAGTCGTTCCGTCCAGCGTTTCTGACACGCCTATGACGCCATATACAGACTCGTCCAGCATTTCCGTAAAACTCGGATCGCGCGTAAAGCATCCTCCCGTAATTTTGATGTTTGAGGTAAAGGTGCCCTTCCCCTCCCTCCATCCGCGCACACTGGCAACGTGCCCTGCATGGACATTGAGCACTGCAGCGCTATAGCCGCTGATGGGGTAGTCAACGAGCGCAACCGTGTCGGCCATGACGTTCAGCTTGCCGGTGTTGTTGTCGCCGTAGAACATGCAATAGCCCTTCAAGGTGCAGTTGGTCACGTTGACCGTAGTTCCTTCCTTGACCGTGATGAGGGAACGGGCCGTGCGCACCTCCACGGTGCCGCCGCAGATGGTCGCCGTCAGGTTGCTTGAAAAGGCGATAAAGTCCGAGTACGCCGTCATCGTGATCGTATGCCCGTCCAGATCCAGCGTCACGTCCGCATTGATCTTCACTTGGGAGGTCAGCGTCGCATCTGTCAGCATCGTCACGGTCTCGCCGCCCGTGCAGGCGTTCAGCGCCGACTGGAGCGTGGCGTAGTCCGCCGTCGCGCCGCCGGGTGCCGTCACGCGCGCCGTGTCCGTCGCCCACGCGCCCACGCCGAACGCAAGCGCCACCGCCATCAACGTCTTCTTCATTTTTGCTCCTCTTCGTACAGATGTTACAGGGTGTTCAACGTCATAAGTTTACACTCCTTGCCCCTCGGTTGGCAATGCCAAAAACTTGCATAATTTCACGACTGACTTGCATCAGCAAGCCAAACATGGTATCCTTGTCCGCATGACCTCCCAGCGTAACGTCCTTCTGATGACGACGCCCGTCAGCCACGTGCGGATGAGCGGCATCACGCAGTTCGCCAAGGAGCGCGGCTGGCACCTGATGATCGCGGACCGCCTCTCGCGCCTTCCGGTGGGATGGACGGGCGACGGCGCGCTGGCCTCCATCCGTGGCGGGCCGACTGTGCTCGACTTCGTGCGGACGCTCCGGCGGCGACACATCCCCGTCGTCGACCTTACCTTCGACCATCCAGAAATCCGCGTCCCGCGCGTCTCGGGCGACCATGCCGCGTGCGGACGGCTTGCCGCCGAGCACTTCCTCGAACGCCATTTCCGCCATGCCGCCTGGTTCTCCACTGTCTGGAGCCATTCGCACGCGCTTCGTTTCGATGGCTTCCGCACGGCCTGGACGGCGCGCGGCGACGCGGAACCTGCACGGTGGGTTCTCGCCGAAACCCTTGCCTCCAAGGACTTCGACAACTGGGCACGCGCAGGCCGCCACCTCGGCAACCTTCTCAAAGCCGCTCCAAAGCCGCTCGCCGTCCTCGGCTATGACGATGCGGACGCCGCCCGCGTGGAAGCCGCCGCACGCGACGCGGGCCTGAGCGTTCCCGAGGAGATCGCGATCATAGGCATCGGGGACGATCGGCTCGTCTGCGACTACCAGCCCGTGCCTCTCTCCAGCGTCAACCACGACCTCGCCCATATCGGCTACGAGGGCGCGGCCCTTCTGCAACGAATCATGGACGGCGCACCTCCCCCGAGCCAGCCGATCCTCGTGCCTCCGGCCGGCATCGTCACGCGCGCCTCCACCGACCTCTTCGCCGTCGAAAACCCCGTTCTCCGCCGGGCGCTCGTCTGGATCCGCGATCATCTCGGCACGTCCTTCGGCGTCTCACAGCTCGCAGACGCCCTCGCCGTACCGCGCCGGACGCTCGACCGCCTCTTTGCGACGGAACTCTCCACCACGGTCGGGCGCGAAACGCTCCGACAACGGCTCGTCCAGGCCCGCGTCATGCTTCAGGCACAGGCGCTGTCCATTTCGGAAATCGC
>CAMPAF010000203.1 GCA_946631535.1 uncultured Verrucomicrobiota bacterium | reverse complement strand
CCGCCCCCGATGCAGTTTTGGCAGAGCGTCTTCGCGACGTCGCGGCCGTGGAAGAGGTATGTCAGCACGAGGCCGATCGCGCCGATATAGACGTACCCCATGCGATGGCCGCCCACGAGGCGGAAGACGGGGCACACGTTCGCGCACGCGCCGCACCGTACGCAGCGGAACACCTGCGAGAAGAGAGGATCCTTCGCCGCCTCCGTGCGGCCGTTGTCGAGGAACACGACGTGCAGGATCTTCCTCCCCGTCGGGCTCTTCGCGCACGGCCCCGCGCCGTCGATGAACGTGACGTAGGAGGTGAGGCGCTGGGACGTGGCGTTGCGCGGCAGCACCTGCAGGGCCGTAAGTGCGTCCTCGATCTTCGGCACCAGCTTGTCCAGCCCGGCGAGCGCCACGTGCACGCGCGGAATCGTGTTGACGAGCCGCCCGTTGCCCTCGTTCGTGACGATGGCGAGGCTGCCCGTCTCGGCGATGCAGAAGTTCGCGCCGGAGATGCCCATGTCGGCCGCGAGAAACTTCGGGCGCAGCTCGCGGCGCGCCACCTTCACGAGCCGCTGCACGTCCTCGCGGTCCTGCTTCTCGCCGGTCACGCGCTCGAAGTCCTCCGCCACCTGCTGGCGCGAGAGGTGGATGGCCGGCAGCACCATGTGCGACGGACCTTCGTTGCGCAGCTGGATGATCCACTCGCCGAGGTCGGTCTCGCAAACGTCCAGCCCCTGCGCACGCAGGTGCGCGTTGAGGCCGATCTCCTCCGACGTCATGCACTTCGACTTCACGATCGACTTCACGCCGTTCTCGGCGGCGATCTTCGCGATTATCTCTCGCGCCGCTACGGCGTCGGCCGCGCGGTGCACGACCACGCCGCGTTTCTCGGCCTCTGCCTTGAACTGCGCGTACAACTCCTCGATGTGCTGCGCGGCGGCATCCTTCACGTCGGCGATGCGTCGGATGAGCTCGCGTCCGTCGACCTCCTCGAACACCTTGTCGCGGCTGGCGCGGTACTCCACGGCGAACTTGTCGAGAGTCCGCCGCTGGAAGGAATCGTTCAGCGCCTCCTCGATCTGACGATGGTAGGCGCGTGCAGAGCGTGGCGATTCGTGCGGCATTGGTCAGCCCTCCTGGAGAATGACGTGGACGGCCAACGGACCGTGGACCCCGATCGCGCTCACGCGCTCGATGTCCGCAGTGCGGCTTGGACCGGAGATGAAAGACGTGTACGACACGCGGCCGTCCGCCTGGCGCGAGCGCAGGAACGGCGCGATGTCCGCGAGGTGCGGCACGATGTCTTCCGCCTTCAGGATGAAGACGGTCGTCTCTGGAAGCATCGTCTTGAGGCGAGTCTCCTCGTCGTCCGTCACAACAACGCACGTGCCGGTGTCGGCGATTCCCTTCGCAACGCGCACGACGCCGACGTGCTCGGGGCCTTCCGCCGCCAGCATCTCGGCGGCAAGCTTCTCCGCGGCGGCACCGTCCGCCACGCGCGTCACCTTTGTCGCAACCGCTTCCGCGCGCTCTACAAATCGCGCCACCGTTTCCTCGTCAAATGATGGTGATTTTTCCATGACTTTCCTTTTCTTCGGACATTCGGCAACCGACTTACCTTTCAAAAACGCAGGACATCTCACTGGGCGGTCACGGTAATTCGCGAGCCTGACGCAAGGAAAAGCCTCAGTTCGTCGCGGTCGACAGGCGCGATCTGCTTCATCAGCGCGCGGAGGTGGTCGGACGCACGCGCCCCAGACTCGTTTGCTACGAGGAACGAGCCCGTGGCGGCATCGTCCTTCACGGTCACGTAGTAGCGCTTGAAGATGCGCTTCTTCAGCATGAGGTCCGCAAACTGCAACTGCTTGTGCACGACGAGGTCGACGTCGGGGAAATTGAGGACGCGAAGCGTCTGCCCGAGCGCGAGCCGGTTCGGATCCTTCAGCTTGTTGAGCCTCAGCAGCGCCTCCTGCGTCGTGCGGTGGTTGGCCGCGATGCGCTGTAGCGTATCCCCGCGCTTTATCGTAACTGTCGCCGTCCACGGCGTGTTTGTGCCAGAGAACAGCAGCTGCATGTTGAGCTCGCCCAGGCGGCGGACAAACTGGTCCTTGAGGTCCTCGACCTGCGGACGGTACATGAGTCTCTCGATTGCGCCGCGCGCACCCGGCACGTTTCCCTGCCTCTCGGCGTCGCGCAGCATCACGAGCAGCTCCTGCTCGTCCCTGGACCAGGTGCGCGAGCCGATCCAGCCGTCGACCTTCGCCGCGAACGGCGAGTCCCGAAAGACCTTGCGCGGCGGCTTCGCAGGCGGAGGCGGCGCAGACGGCGGACTCCCCGCTTCAGCCTTGCCGCGCGAAATCGGTTCCAGCTTGGGGGGCGCCTGCCTAGGCTCGACGCCGACTACGGCAGGGGGCGTATCCGGCACCACGACCTTCGGCTGCTCCAGCGTCATCACAGGCGGCCGCTCGCTCCGGCGGCTGCGCGCGACGAAAATCGGCACGGCCACCAGCACGACCAGGCAGATGAGCAGCCACCGGAGGTGGTGGTTCCTTCCGCCCGATGCAGGCTGCGGCGTGTATTCGACGCCATACTTTCCGCGCGCGTACGCCATTGACTACTTCGCCGCAGGCGCCTCCTCGGCCGCAAGTCCCTGGACAGCCGCGCGAGCGACCTCCACCACTACGTCGCCGGCGATCTCGATCTTGAACGTCTTCTCCTTGGCCTCGACGATCGTGCCGATGAAACCGCCAGCGAAGATCACCTTCGCGCCAGCGCGCAGCTCCTCGATCATCTTGCGGCGCTCCTTCTCCTTGCGCTGCTGCGGCTTGATCATCATGAAGTAGAAGATCGCGAAGATGAGCAGCATCGGCAAGAACATGCCGAATCCGCCGCCCTGCTGGGCGGGAGGAGTGGCCGCGGCGTCGGCGCTTGCCGGCTGGACTTCCGTTGCATTCGTTTCATTCATCGTTTGATTCCTTTTGTTGTTGGTCTTGGTGAAGCTGTTCGCGGAAGGCGGCGAAGGTGCCGTCCGCTATCGATGCGCGCAGCTCGCGCATGAACTCGAGCAGCCGGTGCACGTTGTGGATGGTAAGAAGGCGCACGCCCAGTATCTCGCCCGCGTGCAGCAGATGGCGCACGTAGCTGCGGGTGAAGTTCCGGCAGCAGTAGCAGTCGCACCCCTCCTCCACCGGCCCGAGGTCGCGTTCCCACTTCGCCGCCTTTATCGCCACGTTGCCGTGGCGCGTGAGAGCTGTGCCGTGGCGCGCTATGCGCGTGGGCAGCACGCAGTCGAACATGTCCACGCCCCGCGCCACGCACTCCGCCATCTGCGTCATCACGCCGAGGCCCATCACGTAGCGAGGCTTTTCCTCGGGAAGGTACGGCACGCTCGCCTCCACGGCCTGGTACATCGCCTCCTCCGGCTCACCCACCGAAACGCCGCCTATCGCGTAGCCGGGAAAGTCCATCGCCGACAGCTCCTCCGCGCAATGGCGCCGGATGTCGTCGTAGATTCCGCCCTGGACGATGCCGAACACGAGCTGTCCGGGCGCGTGCGGCGCGTCCTGCGACATCTTCGCCCAGTCAAGCGTCTGCGCCACGCTCTTCTCGGCGCGCGCGCGGTCGCACGGCCACGGCAGGCACTCGTCGAACACCATCGCGATGTCGCTTCCGAGAAGGCGCTGCACCTCCATCGACTCCTTAGGCCCGAGGAACACCTCCCGCCCGTCGAGATGGCTGTTGAACGAGCAGCCTTCGGGCGTTAGCTTCCGCAACTTTGCGAGCGAGAACACCTGAAATCCGCCGCTGTCCGTGAGGATAGGCCCGTCCCAGTTCATGAAGGCGTGCAGGCCGCCCGCGTTCGCCACCACGTCCGCACCGGGACGCAGCATCAGGTGGTAAGTGTTGGAGAGGATGATGGACGCGCCGTTCTCGCGCAGGTCGCGCGGCTCAAGGGCCTTGACGGTGGCCTGCGTCCCCACCGGCATGAACACAGGCGTCTCTACGGGCCCGTGCGCCGTCCACAAGACGCCCGTGCGCGCGCGCGACGTTTCGTCGCGCGCTGTGATCACAAACGTGCCTGGCGCCTCCTTGCTCATGCGAGGAAAGATTATATCAAATCCTGTCCGCCCGACAACGATGTCCGGCGAAATATGGTATAATTATCCGCGTTCCGCCGGGCGCGTGGTGAAACGGCAGACACGCTGGATTTAGGTTCCAGTTCCGAAAGGAGTGAGGGTTCAAGTCCCTCCGCGCCCACCAGTTCGGTCGCGCGGGAGCGCCCTCCCATTATTTCTTCAGCGCCTTGAGGATCGCGCGGGCGAAGCCCTCGCCCATGTGCATCATGCCCCAGTCGTTCGGATGGCAGCCGTCGACGGCCTCCTCGGTGTCGCGCGTCATCTGCTCCGTGTTCGGCAGCCAGGAAATGTCCTTCCATCCTTCGGCCAGCAGCTTGTCGACCACGGCCTTGGCGATCGCGCCCTTCTCTGTCGTGTCGCGGAACGTGTTGCAGTCCTCCGCGCAGACGATCGGCACGCCGGGCCGCAGGCGACGCAGCTCGCGCACGAACGGCTCGAAGCGTTCCCTGACCATCTGCGGGTTCATGTTCCACAGGCAGTCCAGCACGTAGCAGCTCGCGTCGATGCGGGCCACGACTGCCGCGAGGTCGAACTCCATCTTGCCGCTGCCGGAGAAGCCGAGGTTGACGGCCGGAACGTCCGCCTTGCGCGCGGCGATGTTCACCCACGCCATGCCCGGGCGCGACGCGCAGCCGCCGTGCGTGATCGAGGTGCCGTAGAACACCACGGGCTTCGTCACGCCGCTCGCGCGCGGCGGCAGAGGCGCCACCTTCGTGCCCTTAGCGACGCCCATCTTGAACGAGGAGACGCCGTTGTAGAGCGGCAGGTAGATCATGATCGGCCGCCCCTTCGGCCAGTCGATGACAAGCTCGTTGTCCTGCCGGTGGGGGCGACCGTTCCTCACGAACACCCAGCCCTTCCCTTCGGTCCAGCCGTACACGTCGATGCCGCTCACGCCCGTCGCCGGCATGTGTTCCATCGCCAGCCCCGACTTGATGAGGCTCCACTGCAGGCGCAGCCGCGTGGCGTCCGTCGTGAAGCGGAAGCATTCGCCGGACGTGTGGAAGCACTGGCTCCACACGCCGCCGTTCACGTTCTTGTTCGCCTCCAGCGAGGCTGGCATGCGGTCGTAGAAACGCTTCACGTCCGTGAACGGCTTGCCCTCGAGCGGCAGGTTCTGCCCGTCGATCCAGTCCATCGGCCCGCGCGCCATCAGCTCGTCGACGATCTTGCCGACCTCCGCCTTGGGCGTCTTGACGGTGAGCACGTAGTGGTTGCCCTTCGGGTCGGGCGTCCAGGCGTTCTTGCCCTTGGCGTCCACGATGTCGAACTTGCCGCGCACAGTGCCGAAGTAGCGCTGCCAGCCACGCACGGCCGCGAGGACGGTCACCTCGTCCCACGCAGCATGCCCCTTCTCTGTCTCCTTGTACGCCGTGAGAGCGCGCTTGAAGACGTCGCGGACGGGATTGACTGCGCCCCCGACCTTCGAGACGGGCACGCCGCACTTCACCTCCACGCCGTAGCACCAGTCGAGGAAGTAAATGGGAGTGGGCCAGTCGCGGAACGCGATCTTCGAGGACTCGCCGTCCTCCTTGGAGTTGTACTCGTAGCCGTCGGG